>JAQGOI010000173.1 GCA_028293685.1 Lysobacteraceae bacterium
CGCCCACGCACAGCACATGTCCGTACTTGCCCTTGTGGCTGTCGAGTGGTCTGGGTTTGAGCCAATGGCCAAGCGCCGGTTGTTCGATCGCCCTGGCACAGACGGCATTGGTGTCGCACTCCACGTCCAGCGAGGCCACGGTTTTACGACCGCAGTGATCCAGCGCAGCACCGGTGAACAGTCCGCAATGTGATGCGATGAATTGCAGCGTCGCATCGGCGGACACGGCTGCACCGCGCACATCGCCCGAATCGGCATCGACACCGCTTGGGACGTCGAGCGAAAAGATGATGGACCGATGCGCATTGATTGCATCGATCAAAACGGAAGAGCCGGCGTCGGGCGCCCTGGTCAAACCAATTCCAAACAGCGCATCGACAACGAGATCTGCTTCGGGGAGCTCACCATCGAATTCCGTAACATCGCCACCGGCAGCGATGAACGCTTTACACGCCCGTTGCGCACTCGCGGCACGTGGTGCGGCCAGCCGCACCACGTGCACCTTGCGGCCGCTCCCCAGCACCTGCGTCGCCAGTGCATAGCCGTCGCCGCCGTTGTTGCCGCAACCGCAAACGATGAGTACACGCTGAGCTTGGGGCCAGAGCGTCAGCAGGTGGCGCCAGGCGGCGTGGCCAGCGCGCTGTATCAGCACGGCATCATCGGCCGACGCGCACACGGCCTGTTCGACATCACGGATGGCTTTGCTGTTGTAGAGCGCGACGGCATGTTGCATGGCGCGATTCTATACTTGCCCCATGTCATCGCCCGCCGCCGCCGACCGCCCACCAACCGCCACCGACCGCCACGCCCTGGCGAAAACGATCAAGACGCTTGCGCACGAATACGGCTTCCAGCGCTGCGGAATCAGCGACATCGATCTGGGCGACGACGAAGCGCACCTGCGCGACTGGCTGGCGCAGGGCCTGTACGGGTCGATGGACTGGATGGCACGTCACGGCGACAAACGCTCCCGCCCCGGAGAGCTGCTTCCGGGGACGATGCGGGTCATCTCGGTAGGCATGGACTACGGCGGCAATGGTGCCGAGCCCTGGGCGACATTGGCCGACGGCGAGCGCGCCTATGTCGCCCGCTATGCCCTCGGCCGCGATTATCACAAGCTGATGCGACAAAGGCTGCAGGTGCTTGCCGATCGCATTGCCGACACGGTCGGCCCGTTCGGGCACCGGGTGTTCGTCGACTCGGCACCCGTGCTCGAACGCGCGCTCGCGCGCAACGCCGGGCTGGGCTGGCTTGGCAAGCACACCTGTCTGATCGACCGGGACGGTGGCTCGTGGTTTTTCCTTGGCGAGATCTACGTCGACATTCCGCTGCCGGTGGATGCGCCGGCAAGTGCGCATTGCGGAACGTGCGTGCGCTGCATCGACATCTGCCCGACACAGGCGATCACGGCGCCTTATCGGCTCGACGCACGACGTTGCATCAGCTATCTCACCATCGAGCACGAAGGCGCCATCGATGTGGATCTGCGACCGCTGATCGGCAATCGCATTTTCGGCTGCGACGACTGTCAGCTCGTATGCCCATGGAACAAGTTTGCGCGCAGAACCGACGAACCTGATTTCCGCGTGCGCAACGACCTCGACCAGGCGACGCTGGCGGACCTGTTCGCGTGGACGGAAGAAGAATTCATGCAGCGCACCGAAGGTTCGGCGATACGGCGCAGCGGTTACGATCGCTGGTTGCGCAACATCGCGGTCGCACTGGGCAACGCAGCGGGAACACCACAGGTAGTGGCCGCCCTGGAGTCACGTCGCGGGATCGACAACCCGATCGTGCGCGAACACGTGCAATGGGCGCTCGAGCGCCACGGCCTCTGACCGCTCAGGCGGCTTGCGCGGGAATCGATGTGTTGGTGTGGGTCAGCAGGTTGTGCCGGTCGACATACACCAGCGTCGGCTTCCAGGCGACCGCCTCGGCTTCCTCGCACGTGCCGTAGGCGCAGATGATCACCAGGTCGCCAGGCTGCGCGCGATGCGCTGCGGCGCCATTGACCGAAATGACCCCACTGCCTTCCTCGCCGCGGATAGCGTACGTGACAAAGCGCTGGCCATTGTTGACGTTGAAGATATGCACCTGCTCGTACTCGTGGATTCCTGCGATATCCAGCAGGCGTCCATCGATGGCGCAGGAGCCCTCGTAGTGCAATTCCGCGTGCGTGACCGTGGCGCGGTGGATCTTGGCTTTCAGGACGTTCAGCTGCATGGTCGGCCTCCGGCGAGCGCCGATCGCGGGTAAGGACGGCAGTGTAGGGAGCGAATTGTCGCACCGCAACATGGCTCGCCGTCATTCAGCCAGCGGCCAATTCCCCGGGTCAAACGCGATGTTGTCGATCAGGCGCGTTCGGCCCAGGCGCGCGGCGATCAACGCCACCTGCGGGCCGCCTTCGCCCCATTCCGGGTCGCTGAGATCCGGGCGCCTGACTACGGCGTAGTCGACGATGAACCCGGCGTCCCGCAGCACCTGCGACGCGGCGCGCTCCACGTCAAGGCGAGCGTTGCCTGCCAATGTCTGCGATCGCATCTGCTGCAGTGTGCGATGGATCGTCGCCGCGGTGGGGCGCTCGTTGGTCGACAGGTATTGATTGCGCGAACTCATCGCCAAGCCATCTGCTTCGCGCAGGGTTTCTCCTGCAATGATCTCGACCGGGAGACCCATGTCGCCCACCAGGTAGCGGACCACTGCAAGTTGCTGGTAATCCTTGCGACCGAAAACCGCGATGTCGGGTTGCACCTGGTTGAACAGTTTTGCGACGACCGTGGCGACGCCGTCGAAGTGACCTGGCCGGGAAGCGCCCTCCAGCATGTCGGTGATGATCGGCACGGACACCCGCACCGTGGCGTCCACGCCGTGCGGATACATCGTCTCAACCGAAGGCATCCACACCAGGTCGCAGCCGGCCGACGCAAGGCCTTCCTGATCGGATTCCGGCGTTCGCGGGTAGCGTCCGAAATCCTCGTTGGGCCCAAACTGCGTCGGATTGACGAAGATGCTCGCCACCACGCAGTCGGCGTGTTGCCTGGCGAGCGCGATCAAGGCGTAGTGGCCCGCATGCAGGTTGCCCATCGTCGGCACGAAACCGACGCGCTTGCCTTCCCGCCTCCACTGCCCGATGCGCGCTCGCAACTCGGGCAGCTGTGTTGCGATCACGATCATCCGTAGCTGTGCTCGGCATCCGGAAAACGGCCGGCACGGACAGCGTCGGCAAATGCACGGACGGCACCGGCAATCGAGCCACCGTCGGCGAGGAAATCCCTGACGAACTTCGGCCGCCGATGACCGCTGTTGATTCCAAGAAGGTCGTGCAGGACCAGCACCTGTCCATCACAGTCGACGCCAGCGCCAATACCGATCGTTGGAATCGAAACCGACGACGTGATCGCGGCGGCCACGGATGAAGGCACGCATTCGAGCACCAGCAGCGACGCACCCGCCTGGGTCACCTCGGCAGCGTCGGCGCGCAGGATTGCGGCGGCACGTTCGTCGCGGCCCTGCACCTTGTAGCCACCCATCCGCAGCACCGATTGCGGTGTCAGTCCCAGGTGCGCGCACACCGGGATCTCGCGCTCGACCAGGAACCGGATCACGTCGAGCTTGTGTCCCGCACCCTCCAGCTTGACCATGCCGGCACCCGCCTGCAGGCAGCGCACCGATGCATCGAGTGCGCGCTCGGGGGTGGCATCGGCCTGGAACGGCAGATCAGCGATCAGCAAGGCGCTCGACGTGCCGCGTGCGGCGCAAGCCGTGTGATAGACGATGTCGTCGACGCTGACCGGCAACGTGCTCTGGTGGCCCTGCACCACCATGCCGAGCGAGTCGCCCACCAGGATGAGGTCGACACCCGCTTCATCCAGCGTCCGCGCGAAGCTTGCGTCGTAGGCGGTCAGCATCACCAGCCTGCGACCTTCGCGCTTGGCGTCGGCCAGCATCGGAACGGTCCAGGCCTTGCGGGCGGGGCGGTCGGCGTACATGCGGCTCCAGCGACAGGCACAGGCGGAATCGATCCCGCTAGCCTACGGCTTGGATACCCTCGGAAGCCAGCGCAGCCAGCGCCTGCCGCGCGCTGCACTGTCGCGGAATCAGCACCGCGGGGTCGATTTCAACCATCGGCACCAATGCAAATGCACGCTCGTGCAGATGCGGATGCGGCACCCGCAGGCCCGGCTCATCGATGACGGCATCGCCGTAGAGCAGCAGGTCCAGGTCGAGGATGCGCGGGCCCCAGCGTTCGCGACGCACCCGTCCGAAGGCGCGTTCGATCCCGAGCAGACGGTCGAGCAGCGCTCGGGCGGACAGCTCCGTCTCCAGCAGCGCGACGGCATTGATGAAATCCGGCTGCAGGGCCAGCCCCCACGCTGGCGTCCGGTACAGCCTGGACGTTGCCAGAACGTGGGTGTCCGGCAACTGCTCCAATGCGTCGAAGGCGGCCGGCAACGTCGCAAGCGGCTCGCCGGTATTGCCGCCCAGGCCAACCCAGGCGCGAGCGGCACTCACTGCGAGGCGACTGGCCGTCGACGGCGGCGGCGTTTGCGCGGTGCATCGCCATCCAGCTGAGCAGGCTCTTCACCAGGCTCGAGCGCCTGTTCGTCCGAATGCGTCTCCAGCGGATCCATCGGCTGCGTTTGAGCTTCCTGCCAGAAGGCCACTTCCTCGGAATGCTCGTTGGATGCGAACTGCCGCAGCACGAGGAAGTCGAAGCCCGCGCGGAAACGCGGATGTGCAAGCAGGCGCATCACGCGTTTACGCTGCCGCTGCGCAAAGCGCGACTGCAGGAGCCAGATCTCCTGCATCGGTAACGAGAAACGCCGGGGCAGCGCGATCATCGAGAGCTGGTGCAGCGTGACCCGATCGGCAGCGCGACGCTGCGCCTCGGCAGCGTGCATTCCCTGTGCCTGCAGCGCCATCAGCGTGCGGCAGTAAGCGGGCCACAGCAGCAGGGCGAACAGGAACGCCGGCGAGACGGGCTCGTCGTTGGCAACGCGCACGTCGGTGCCGCGCAGTCCCTCCAGCAACATGCGACGCAGGGCACCGCTTCGATTTGCGGCAAGCGCAGATGATGTTTCGGGAAGCAGGACCGGCAACAGGCCGTGGCGCTCCAGTCCAAGGAAACTCGCGACCGCATGCCCCGACAGGAACAGCTTCAGGCATTCCTCGAACAGGCGTGCCGGCGCGGATTCGCGCAGCAACGGCGCAAGCACCGGAAGCGGCGATGCGGTCGCGTCGTCAATGCTGAACCCCAGTTTTGCCGCCAGGCGCACGGCGCGCAGCATGCGTACCGGATCTTCGCGGTAGCGCTGCTCGGGATCGCCGATCAGGCGCAGGACGCGGTTCTGCACATCCTCGAATCCGCCGGTGTAATCGCGCACCGAGAAATCATCGATCGCGTAATACAAGGCATTGGCGGTGAAATCCCGCCTGATGGCGTCGTCTTCGATGGCACCAAAGACGTTATCGCGCACCAGCCGGCCACCTGCATGCAATTCACGGTCGCCGCTGCCGTCGTCGACATTCGCGCGGAATGTCGCGACCTCGATGATCTCGCGGCCGAACACGACGTGCGCAAGACGGAATCGGCGTCCTATCAGGCGGGAGTTGCGGAACAGATGACGCACTTCCTCCGGCGTCGCACTGGTGGCGATGTCAAAATCCTTGGGATGGCCGCCGACCAGCAGGTCGCGCACGGCACCGCCGACCAGAAAGCCGGCGAAACCGGCATCGCGCAGCCGATAGAGCACGCGCAGGGCGTTTGGGCTGATGTCCTTGCGCGAAATCGGATGGGCGTCGCGAGCGATGGTCCGCAGCCCGGCCGGTCGTCCGTCAATCGTCGTGCCACGCTCAAGCGAATCGTCGGAATGGATGGGCATCGAGGGCGGCGCGCCGCAACAGTGAGCCAGAAGGCGGGAAGTCGCGTTGCCTGCGGCAAACGCGGCCCATATACTACCAAGCCTCGCGCCGCTGTCCCGGCGCGGGGCCGGTTGTCCAGCCGGCAGGTTGCGAAGCGCGTGCTTCCGACCAACCCCGCTCCCTTCGTCTAGAGGCCCAGGACGTGGCCCTCTCAAGGCTAAAACACGGGTTCGAATCCCGTAGGGAGCACCAATTCGTGCGCCGGCATCGTGCTGCGTGCACTGTCCAGCCCGGTACTCGCCGGGTATTTCGTTCTGCATTCACTCGTCTGGCTAGACTAGTGCCTGTTCGATCACCGGATGGATTGCATGCCCTTCGTCGTCACCGAGAACTGCATCAAGTGCAAATACACCGACTGCGTCGAGGTATGCCCGGTCGACTGTTTCCATGAAGGTCCGAACTTCCTGGTGATCGATCCGGACGAATGCATCGACTGCACGTTGTGCGAGCCTGAGTGCCCGATCAATGCGATCTATCCCGAAGATGACGTCCCGGCCGGGCAGGAAGCATTCGTCGCGCTCAACGCCGAACTGGCGAAAGCCTGGCCCGTGATCACCACGCGCAAGGACGGCCTGGACGATGCAAAGCAATGGGAAGGCAAGCCGGACAAGCTGCCGCTGCTGGAGCGCTAGACGGCGTTACTTCCTTTTGGCTTTGCGGGACTTGGATTTTGGCTTGGAGGTTGGGGTGGTCTTGGTCGGATGCCCCTGCGCGTCGACGAGGATCGGTTGCCCGTGCTTGTCGAATTTGATGGTCTGACGGTATTTGCCGATTTCCAGCGGAATGTCGCGCTGGAGAATGTGCATCAGCTCGTCCGCGGCCGGGCTGTCGTTCCGGCTTCCATCGGGCGTCATCGCGACCACCTGCGTGAGCATCTGTCGGCCGGCACCCTGCAGCGCCAATGCCCGGCATCGGATCAGAAGGTGTTCGCCCCGGTAGCGCAGTTCGTAGAGGCCCAGCATCTGCGCCCTGCTCTCGTACTGGACGCCGTCGATGTGGATCACGATCTGGCCGATCGTGTTCCACGTGTCGAGCATGTTTTCCGGGACGGTGAACGTCGCGTCCTCAAGTGCGGGCGCACTGGCGACAGGGGTCGCAGTGGCTTGCGACTGTTTGCGACCGTTCGCCGTGCATCCGGCAACCAGCAGCACACACAGCAATGCGACCGATGGTCCCGGCAACAGCACGCCTCGCCCACGCACCGAAAGATTTCGGATGCGGCGACGAGGCGCTGACATGGCGAGGGTCTACGTCCCGCTGAGCTGGGTCTTCAGCGCAGCGATCAGCTGCGTGGCGCCAGCGCTGTCGGCGGGCATGCCCCGAGGGTCCACGGCCGAAACGTAGACGCCGGCATCGGTCTTGGTCACGCGTACCAGGAAATTCGACCCCTGGTAGCTGACATCGTAGGTGCCCAGCAATTGCGCCTTGCTGGCGATGGCGACGCCTGGTGTGGCGGCGAGGGCCGTGCCGACCTTGTCGAACACGCCATCGCGATCACCCGCGACGACAAACCCCGATGCGCTGCTCGCAGGCCGTACCGTCGACAGGCTTGAACGGGTTACCGATTGCGTGCCGGCGTCCGGAACCTGCATGGCGCCCTGCGTATCGGGATGATCGAGATCCGGTGGAACTTCAAGCGGACGACTCTCGGGGCTCATCTGGTAGGCGGTGTTCTTCTTGCCAAACCAATGACACCCCGCCATCGCCGCGGTGGCGGCGACGACCACGGACATCGTAAGCAGGCGTGCAACGTGGAAACGTCGGATCTGGAGCTGGCGCATTAGAAATCTCCTCAAAGGTCAAGCCGCAGGAATGTTGCGGCAGGTTTGCTCCAGTTGCTGAAGCCAATCGGTCAGGCGGGCCGCACGCTCGGCATGTGCGGGTGACAGTGGCGTCAACGGCAGGCGCAAACCGCGACCGATTCCAAGGCGCGACAGGATCGCCTTCAGTGGAATCGGGTTCGGCTCGACAGCCAGAAAATCATACGCGTCATGCAACTGCGCATCCCAGGTCGTGGCGTCTTCGGACTTGCCGCCCAGCGCCAGGTCGCACAACTTGCGCATGACCGCCGGCAGCGCATTCGACGCCACCGAAACGAGGCCGTCGGCGCCAGACAGCATGGCGCGGGCAGCCGTGGGGTCATCACCGCTGAGCACGGTGAATGCGCCAGTACGCAACGGCAGCAGTTCGGCCATTCTTTCGGCATCGGAGCGGGCTTCCTTGATCCCGATGATGCGCTCATGAACGGCCAGGCCAGCGACCGTGGTCGGAAGCAGGTCGCAGCCAGTACGTCCCGGCACGTTGTAGAGCACGACCGGCAACGCACCATCGTCCGCTATCGCACGGTAGTGTGCGACCAGGCCATCCTGGGTCGGGCGGACATACGGCGGAGTCACCACCAGCGCGGCATCGGCGCCCAGCGCGCCGGCACGCCGGGTCTGCTCGATCGTCTTGGCCGTGTTGGATTGCCCGGTGCCAGCCAGAACCGGAATCCGGCCCGCGACGTATTCAACCGCGCTGCGCAGCAGCGTGTCGTATTCGATGTCGTACAAGGCAGCAGCCTCGCCGGTCGATCCGGCGACCACGACGCCTTGTGTGCCGCTTTCCAGCTGCCATTCGAGCAATCGACGCCAGCCGTCAAGGTCAAGCTCGCCAGCAGCCGTGAATGGCGTGGCCAGTGCGGTAACGCTGCCGGCAATGCGTAAATCGCCGCTCATATGGACACAACCATGCGGATGCGGCACCTGTCTGGGCAAAACACATGTTACTTGCGGCTTCAAAGGACGGGCAAGTATGCTGGCGCGGACCCCGCCCCGCTGCACGCAAGGCAACGGGGCTGCCGTCAACCCCTCCGCCGCGGACGCCGCCTTGACTGATCCAGATACCGCTTCGCGTCCTGCGCCCAACGAGAATCACCTGCTGATCAACGCCTATTCGACGCATCCGCAGTCGCCTCTGCTGGCGGTGACGCGGCGGATCGCCGACAGCGGTTGCAACCTGGTCGATACCCGGTTGAGCACGGTCGGTCGGGATGTGTCCGTCACCGCGCTGGCGACCGGCTCGTGGGACGCCGTCGCAAAACTCGAGGCGATGCTGACGCGTCTGGAGCGCGAGGAGGGTCTGAAGCTGGTGTGGTACCGCACCGGTCCCAAGCCCGTGCAATCCAACCTGCTGCCGTACGTCGTCGAAGTCGTTGCGGCCGACAAACCCGGGATCCTGTTCCAGCTGGCCGATTTCTTCGATCGGCAGTCGATCACCATCGAGAGCCTGCACTGCTCGCGGTATCGCGCGATGCAGACAGGGGCCGAGATGTTCACGGCGCAAGTGACCATCGGCATTCCGGCTGACATGCATATCGCCGCATTGCGCGATGACTTCCTCGAGTTCTGCGACCATCTGAATCTGGACGCCATCATGGATCCGATGAAGTTCTGATGGTCCAGGACGCGACGGTTCAGGACGCGATGGGTCAGAACGCGATGGCTCAGCACCACGAGCCCCTGCTCGGACAGACGGTTGCGGACCTGCCGCTGACATTGTCCAGCGGTGCGGCGAAATCCCTCTCTGACTTTCGCGGACGCTGGCTGGTGCTTTACTTCTATCCAAAAGACAGCACACCGGGATGCACGACCGAAGCCGTCGCCTTCGACGCGATGCTGCCTAAGTTCCGGCAGCTGGGCGCGGTGGTGCTCGGTGTCTCGCGCGATTCACTCAAGTCGCACGGCAACTTCGTCGCCAAGCAGGGACTGCAGTTCGACCTGGCCAGCGATCTCGACCAATCGCTGTGCCAGGCGTTCGATGTCATCAAGGAAAAGAATCTGTACGGCCGCAAATCGCTCGGCATCGAACGCAGTACGTTCCTGCTCGATCCTGCAGGCGTGGTGCGTCGGGTGTGGCGCCGGGTAAAGGTGCCCGGTCATGCGCAGGATGTTTTTTCCGCACTCCAGGCCGCCAGGGCGCAATGAACGATTTTCACAATTACTTATTCCTGCCGACCGGCACTGCCGGTTGCGAAGGCCTATCCCGTTTGCAGCCCAGGAATCCCGCCGCATGACGCGTAGCAAGCGCATCTATGTCCTCGATACCAACGTGCTCATGCACGATCCCACCGCGCTGTTCAAATTCGAGGAACACGACGTATTCCTGCCCATGCAGGTGATCGAGGAGCTCGACAACGCCAAGAAGGGCACCTCCGAAGCCAGCCGCAATGCGCGCCAGGTCAGCCGGTTTCTCAACGAGCTGATCCAGGCCGGCGGCAGCGCCAACATCACCTCCGGGATTCCGCTGGTGCTGCCGCACGGATTGCAACTGCGCGGCAGCGAAAGCAACGGCAAGCTGCATTTCCAGACCGGCAATTTCGACGCAGGCAAGCGCTTCGGCGCCGTCATCCCGGACAACCACATCCTGGGCGCAATCCTCGCGCTCAAGGAAAGCACGCCGACCACGCCGGTGGTCTTCGTGTCGAAAGACATCAACCTGCGCATCAAGGCATCGATTGCGGGCATCACCAACGAAGACTACGAAAACGATCGCGCGCTGGATGATTTCAGCCTGCTGTACACGGGCGCGACGGAACTGCCGGGCAACTTCTGGGAGCAGCATGGCAAGGACCTCCGGTCATGGACCGATGCCGGGCGTACGTTCTATGAAATCAGTCGCACACAGGATGACGGCTGGTACCCCAACCAGTTTCTTTACCTGCCTGGCGACGACGAGGCCGAACTCAAGGTCACGAAGGTCGGCGAAAGCAAGGTCACGCTGCAGATCGTCGATGACTACCGGCATTCGCAACATGCCGTCTGGGGAATACTTGCGCGCAACCGTGAGCAGAACTTCGCGCTCAATGCGCTGATGGATCCGGAGATCGACTTCGTCACGCTGCTGGGCACGGCGGGCACCGGCAAGACACTGCTGGCACTGGCGGCAGGACTTGCGCAGACGATGGACCAGCAGCGCTATCGCGAGATCATCATGACGCGCGCAACCGTCAGCGTCGGTGAGGACATCGGCTTCCTGCCGGGCACGGAGGAAGAAAAAATGACGCCGTGGATGGGCGCGCTGACCGACAACCTCGAAGTGCTTACGCACAACCAGACGGGTGGATCCTGGGGACGCGCGGCAACCAACGACCTGCTCGCCAGCCGCATCAAGATCCGCTCGATGAACTTCATGCGTGGCCGAACATTCCTCAGCCGCTGGCTGATCCTGGACGAGGCGCAGAACCTCACGCCAAAGCAGATGAAAACCCTGATCACCCGCGCCGGTCCCGGGACCAAGATCGTCTGCCTGGGCAACGTCGAGCAGATCGACACGCCATACCTGACCGAGACCACGTCGGGCCTGACGTACGCTGTCGACCGTTTCAAGGCGTGGGCGCACAGTGCGCACATCACCTTGCGACGCGGAGAGCGTTCGCGCCTGGCCGACTACGCGTCGGACGTCCTGTAATGGCGTAAGCGCTGACCATGGACGATCAGCGCCCGCTCGCGGCATTGACGATCGCCGGTTCCGATTCCGGCGGCGGTGCCGGCGTCCAGGCGGACCTGAAAACCTTCGCCGCACATTGTGTTCACGGCCTGAGCGCAATCACGGCGCTGACCGCGCAGCACACCAGCGCGATTGCGTCCATGCACGTGCCGCCGGTCGCCTTCCTGCGCGATCAGATCGACGCGTGTTTCGACGATTTCCACGTCGGCGCGGTCAAGGTCGGCATGCTGGCAACGGCCGACGTCGTGCTTGCTGTCGCCGAAGCGATCGAACGGCACAAGCCGCCAGCGGTCGTGCTGGATCCGGTGATGGTTGCAACATCCGGTGCCGCCTTGCTCGACCGCGCAACGCGCGATCTCCTGATTGAGCGTCTGCTGCCGTTGGCCACCCTTGTCACCCCGAACATGCCCGAGGCTGAAATGCTGCTGGGCTACCGGATTACCTCAAGCGATGATGCCGAAGCGGCGATGGACCGACTGCATGCCCTCGGTGTATGTGCGGTGTTGCTGAAGGGCGGGCATCTGGATGAAGGCCAGACGGTGGTCGATCGCTTCAGCGACGGCAGCACGCGACGTCGCTTCGTGCATCGGCGTCTGGTCGTGAATGCGCATGGCACCGGGTGTACGCTCGCTTCGGCCATCGCCGCCAACCTGTGCCGCGGTGAAGAGCTTTTCAGCGCATGTCGTCTCGCAGGCGACTACGTTTTTGCCGCGCTGCTTGCTGGCTATCGACCCGGCCAGGGCGATGTACTGGTTCTCGATCACTTCGCCGCACGGTCGACAGGCAACAAAAAAGCCGGCGAGTGATCGCCGGCTTTCGTGTTGTGGTGCGCCCGGAGAGATTCGAACTCCCGACCCCCAAGTTCGTAGCCTGGTGCTCTATCCAGCTGAGCTACGGGCGCAGAAGCGGAATTGTGCAGAATCGATGAGGATTCCGTCAATTCTTTAGTGTGAAACAGTGGCGGAGACTGAGGGATTCGAACCCTCGATGGAGTTTTAAGCCCCATACTCCCTTAGCAGGGGAGCCCCTTCGGCCGCTCGGGCAAGTCTCCACGCGGGTCCAGCTACGCGAGCGCGGAAGAATACCGTCTCACCCTCCCCGCGGCAAATTGTCCGAATGCGCCTGCGCTCCCTCGATGTCGTCGCCGCGCTGGATTCGTTGATAGATTTCCTCGCGATGTACCGCCACATCCTTCGGCGCATTGATGCCGATCCGGACCTGGTTGCCCTTGACGCCGAGCACGGTGACAGTCACCGAATCGCCAATCATCAATGTTTCGCCGACGCGGCGCGTCAGGATCAGCATGTAATTCTCCAGTAGCCGGTCGGCACATCCGCCGGCTTCGCACCCAGGCACGGCTGCCTGAGCGATCCGTGGTCAGCAAACATAATATCGAACCCGCAGTACGACAAGGGACAAAACACGTCACACAACCGGGGCGAGGCGTCCCGCCACCCAATCAGTCACACCCTCCAATGCCTTGACGAGGGCCGGGCCGTCGTTGCCTCCGCCTTGCGCCAGATCCGGCCGACCGCCACCCTTGCCTCCGATTTGAGCGGCAATGTAGGCCAACAGCTCCCCCGCCTTGACTCGCCCCGCAGCCGATCCATTGACGCCGGCAACCAGTGCCGCTTTTCCCTCGCTGGTTCCTGCCAGCACGACAACGGCGTCGCCAAGCTGCTGTTTGAGCCGATCGACGGTGTCGCGCAGCGCCTTCGCATCCAGGCCTTCCAGTCGTGCGGCAAGCACGCGAACGTCTTGAACCAGTATTGCCTGCGAAGCCAGATCGGCCGTCGCACCGGACGCAAGCTTGACCTTCGCGATGTCGAGCTCACGCTCGGCTCTCTTGAGGCGATCAAGCAACGCGCGCAGTTTTTCGCCCAGCTCGGCGGCCGGTGCCCCTAGCAGCCGCGACGCATCGTCGAGCCGTTGCTCCTGCGAGCTGACATGGTCCAGCGCCGCTTGCCCGGTCATCGCCTCGATACGGCGCACGCCGGCCGAAACGCCGCTCTCCGACACGATCTTGAACAGACCGATGTCGCCTGTGCGCGTCACATGGGTTCCTCCGCATAGCTCCACCGATGTTTCGCCCATGCGCAACACGCGCACGCGCTCGCCGTATTTCTCCCCGAACAATGCCATGGCGCCGAAATCCAGCGCCTCCTGCATGTCCATGTGATGGGTTTCCGTGGCATGGTTGGCACGAATACCGGCATTGACCAATCGCTCGATCGCCGTCAACTCGACGTTGGAGACCGGTTGGAAGTGCGAAAAGTCAAAGCGCAACCGATCCGGCGCCACCAGCGAACCCTTCTGCGTCACGTGCGATCCCAACACCTGTCGCAGTGCTGCGTGCAGCAGATGGGTTGCGCTGTGGTTGCGAATCGTTGCAGCGCGCCGATCAGCATCGACGGCAGCTTCAACCTGGTCGCCCACCCGCAGCGTCCCACTGTCGAGCCGACCGACGTGTCCATGGAACTGTCCTGCCAGCTTCTGGGTGTCGGTCACCCGGAAGTGCGCCCCAGGGCCACGGACGTCGCCGGAATCGCCAACCTGTCCGCCACTCTCGGCATAGAACGGCGTGCGGTCGAGCACCAACACGGCTTCGTCACCTGCAGAAATCACCTCAACAGGCCGACCGTCCTTCAGCAACCCGACGACGGTCAATGCATC
>JAQGOI010000177.1 GCA_028293685.1 Lysobacteraceae bacterium
GCTCATGCCGGGAACGTCATCCCATGAACGGGTAGCGGTAGTCCGTGGGCGGCACGAGCGTCTCCTTGATGGAGCGCGGTGACGTCCAGCGGAGCAGGTTGACCGCGGCGCCGGCCTTGTCGTTGGTGCCCGACGCGCGACCCCCGCCGAACGGCTGCTGGCCGACGACGGCGCCGGTGGGCTTGTCGTTGATGTAGAAGTTGCCGGCGGCGTTGCGCAGGCGCTCCATGCCCTGTTCGATGGCGTAGCGGTCCTGCGCGAAGATGGCGCCGGTCAGTGCGTACGGACTGGTGCTGTCGACGATATCCAGCGTCTCGAGCCACTTGCTCTCGTCGTACACATGCAGCGTCAGCACCGGCCCGAACAGTTCGTCGCGCAGCGTGCGGTAAGCCGGGTTGCTGGTGACGATGATCGTCGGGCGCACGAACCAGCCCTCGGAATCGTCGCAGGTACCGCCGACGAGAATCTCGGCATCGCTGGCTGATTTCGCTTCATCGATGGCGGCTTTCTGAGTGCTGAAACTCGAGGCGTCGATCACGGCGCCCATGAAATTGGAGAAGTCGGCGACGTCGCCCATCCGGATGCTTTCGACCTGTTCGACCAGGCCATCGCGAACCTGCGGCCACAGGTTGCTGGGAACGTACACGCGGCTGGCTGCGGAACATTTCTGGCCCTGGTACTCGAACGCGCCGCGGACGATCGCTGTCGTCAATGCAACCGGGTCCGCGCTGGCATGCGCGACGATGAAGTCCTTGCCGCCGGTCTCACCAACCAGTCGCGGATAGCTCCTGTAGACGTCGATGTTGTCGCCGACCGTGCGCCACATCTGGTGGAACACCTTCGTTGAACCGGTGAAGTGGACGCCGGCCAGATGCTTGTTCGCCAGTACCGGGTTGCCGACGTCGGCGCCGCTGCCGGTCACCAGGTTGATGACGCCGTCGGGCAGGCCGGCTTCCTTGAACAGCTGCATCAGGAAGTGCGCGCTGTACACCGACGTACTGGCCGGTTTCCACAGGACGGTGTTACCGCACAGAGCCGGCGCGGTCGGCAGGTTGCCGGCAATGGACGTGAAGTTGAATGGCGATACCGCGAATACGAAGCCTTCCAGCGGCCGGTGCTCGAGCCGGTTCCACATGCCCGGTGAGCTTTGCGGCTGCTCACGCAGCACCTGTTCGTAAAACGCGACGTTGAACCGGAAGAAATCGATCAGCTCGCATGCGCTGTCGATTTCCGCCTGGTGGCAGGTCTTGCTCTGGCCGAGCATGGTCGCGGCGTTGAGCAAGTCGCGGTAAGGGCCAGCCAGCAGGTCGGCAGCCTTGAGGAAAACCGAAGCCCGCGCTTCCCACGGCAAGGCCGCCCAGTGCTTCTGCGCACGCAGCGCCGCTTCGATCGCCGACTGCACTTCGTTCGCGCCGCCCTGGTGGAACTCGCCGAGCACGTGCGCATGCCGATGCGGCATCACCGACTGGCCGAGCTTTCCGGTGCGCACGTCCTTGCCGTCGATCACCAGCGGCATTTCGGTCTGCACTCCGGATAACTCCGCAAGCGTTGTCTTCAGGCTTGCGCGCTCGGGCGATCCGGGGGCGTAGTTGCGGACCGGCTCGTTGACCGGAGTCGGGACCTTCGAGATCGCTAGGGACATGGCGCGGGTTCCGTGAATTCCAGGCGCCATTGTAAAGGGCCGTTCCCAGCGCCGGTTTCAGTCCGCGTGGGGCTGAGTGAACAGCTGCGGCTGGGCATCGATGGTGTGGGGCTCGGTAAAGCCCGACAGGGCGACACCGACAAGGCGATAGCGGGTGCGTGATGCCAGCGTTACGCGCTCGCGCAGACCGCAGGCGATGTCGATCAGCTGTGCCAGCGTTGTCGGGCGTTCGGGCGGCGTCACACTGCGCGTGAGGATCTGGAAGTCGCTGGTCTTGAGCTTCAGGACGACGGTACGCGCAAGCCGCTCGGGTGCCTGCACCAGTTCACGCTCGTACGCCGACCACGTTTTCTCGGCAAGCCGCGCAATGTGTGGCGCAAGGGCGTCGAGCAGCAGGTCCGTGGCGAACGTGTCCTCGGCCGAGATCTGCAGCGTCGGGCGCTCGGAGACCACAGGATGCTCGTCGATGCCGAACGAAAGTTCGTGCAGCCGTCGGCCCCAGCGTCCAAAACGGCGCTCGAGGTCATCCCGTTCGAACCCGCGCAGGTCGCCCACGGTCGCGATACCGAGTCCTGCCAGGCGCGCTTCCATCACCTTGCCGACGCCCGGCAATCGGCCAACCGGCAAGGGTGCGAGAAATGCTTCGACCTGATGCGGGCGTACGACGAACAAACCGTCGGGCTTGTTGAAGTCCGATGCGATCTTGGCAATGAACTTGTTGGGGCCGACACCGGCTGAAGCCGTCAGCTGGCATTCCTCGCGGATCGCCGCGCGGATGGCCTCGGCGATTTCCGTTGCCGTCGGCAGGCCGCTCTTCGGTGCGGTGACGTCCAGATATGCTTCGTCCAGCGAAAGCGGTTCGATCCTGTCGGTATGCCGCGCGAAAATCTCGCGCACGTGGCGCGACACGGCCTTGTAACGCACGAAATCCGGTGGCACGAAGACGGCATGTGGACACAGGCGCTCGGCACGCACCGCCGGCATGGCCGAGCGCACGCCGTAGGTACGGGCTTCGTAGGAAGCGGCACAGACGACCGAACGGTTCCCGCGCCACGCGACGACCACCGGCCGGCCGCGCAGCGATGGATCATCGCGCTGCTCCACCGACGCGTAGAACGCGTCCATGTCGACATGGATGATCTTGCGGGGCAGGGCGGGCATGCCGGCAATTCTAGGGAAAACCACTGCTTGCGACCTGTGCGGCCGCTGCAGCGGACCGATGCCGTGCGTGTCGTCGCCAACCTGTGCGTTGCGGTCCAAACCCACATCAATGCCGTTCAAACCTTCAGTGCTGCACCAAAAAGGGGCAACGGAGACCTTCGAAGGGAGGACGGACAAGTTGAAAGGTTCAAGCGAGACCTTCCGGAAGCCTGCGTTGCCCGAAAAAGCCCCGGCGACGACCAGGAAACCGCAACGTTGCGGTTGAAAACATCAACGCAGGGCCCCGGAGCCTCATGCATGACGTTTTTCAGGGGATCGTTGCCCCTTTTTGGGGCAACGATGCCTGGGCGCAGACCACGGTCTTACTGCACCGTCCAGCCACCATCCACGTCGATGGTGTGGCCGGTGATGTTGCTCGCCACGGGCGACATCAGGAATGCGGTGATACCGGCCAATTCATCGAAGCCGATGAACACACCCTTGTGCTTCGGCTTGAGCATCACTTCGCTCACGACCTGCGATTCGGGAATACCACGTGTGCGTGCCTGGTCGGC
>JAQGOI010000110.1 GCA_028293685.1 Lysobacteraceae bacterium
TGAGCGCGATGGTCGCGTCGATCACTTCTGACAGGTTATGCGGCGGGATATTCGTCGCCATGCCGACCGCAATGCCGGCCGATCCATTGACCAGCAGGTTCGGGAACCGCGACGGCATCACCGTCGGTTCCTGTTCCTTTTCATCGTAATTGGGCTGGAAATCGACCGTATCCTTGTCGATGTCGGCCATCAGCTCATGCGTGAGGCGCGACATGCGCGCCTCGGTGTAGCGCATCGCCGCCGCGGAGTCACCATCGACCGAACCGAAGTTGCCCTGGCCGTCGACCAGCAGGTAGCGCAGCGAAAATGGCTGCGCCATGCGCACCAGCGTGTCGTACACCGACTGGTCGCCATGCGGGTGGTACTTGCCGATCACGTCACCGACGATGCGCGCGGATTTGTAATACGGCTTGTTGGCGTGTGCGCCGAGCTCGTGCATTGCGAACAGCACGCGACGGTGGACCGGCTTGAGACCGTCGCGCACGTCGGGGAGCGCACGCCCCACGATGACGCTCATCGCGTAATCGAGGTAGCTTCGGCGCATCTCGTCTTCGAGATTGACCGGAATGATTTCTCTGGCGAGTTCAGCCATGGGGTGTCCGTAGGAGGCAATCGTGGCCCGTACCCGGCCCGCGGAAGGGGCTCCGCGAAGGCTCGGATCGTCGGATTCAGGTAGCCCGTAATTCTACCACGGATAACTATCGTTCCGAAGCCTGATTTCCGCGCAGAAACAAGGACTTGCAGCCACTAAGCGCCGAGGCCGGAGCGCGACTTTTATCAGTCCCCGAAAGCCGCCTGCATGGCCGCTGCATCCGGGCGCTCGATGACGCCCTGCTGGGTGACGATGGCGTCGATCAGGTCGTGTGGCGTGACGTCGAAAACGGGATTCCACGCAGCGATGCCTTCAGCGACGGTGCGCGTCCCCGCAATCGCGTGAAGCTCGTCGGAGTGGCGCTCCTCGATGTCGATCAGATCGCCACTGGCGGTGGCCATGTCGACGGTCGACGATGGCGCCACGACCATGAATTTCACGCCGTGATACCTCGCGGCAATCGCCAGCTGGTAGGTGCCGATCTTGTTGGCGGTGTCGCCGTTGGCGCAGATGCGGTCGGCGCCCACCACGACCCATTGCACCTGGCCGGTCTTCATCAGGTGCGATGCGGCGGAGTCCGCGATGAGCGTGGCATCGATGCCGTCCTGCTGCAGCTCCCAGACGGTCAGCCGCGCGCCCTGCAGCCACGGTCGCGTTTCACCGGCGAAGACGCGTTCGATCCGGCCGAGGGCCACGCCGGCGCGAATCACGCCAAGCGCCGTGCCGAACCCAGCGGTCGCCAGTGAACCGGTATTGCAGTGGGTGAGGACACCACTGCCCCGTTCGATCAGCGCGGCCCCAAGCGAACCCATGCGCCGGTTTGCGGCGAGATCCTCACTGTCGATCGCGTGCGCTTCGTCCTCGAGCACCTGGCGCCAGTTGCCATCCGCCCGCGCCAGCGCGACCCGCATGCGCGCCAAAGCCCAGGCCAGGTTGACTGCGGTGGGACGTGCGGCATTGAGGCGCTGCAATGCAGGTTCCAGACGCGCCGCGGCCTCGTCGACGTCGTCGGCCACGATCGCCCGCTCGGCCAGGACCACGCCCCACGCAGCAGCGATGCCGATCGCCGGTGCTCCGCGAACCGCCAGCGAGTGGATGGCCGCGGCCACCTCGTCGCTCGTCGTGCACGTCAGGTATTCGGTGACGAACGGCAGTTTGCGCTGGTCGAGCACGGCGAGTGACTCGCCCGTCCAACGCAGGGGACGGATGCGGTCGTAGCGCGCGTAATCGATATCGTCGGCCATGTCGTCAGTTTAACGGCGACGACGACGTACAAAGGCCACCCTCAGGCGCGGTCGAAAGGAAACGCGAGCGCGTCGGCGATGGCGGTGCTGCCGAGCATGGCCATCAGCAGTCGATCCACCCCGAGCGCGATGCCGGCACATGCGGGCAATCCGCATTCCAGCGCGGATAGCAGCCGCTCATCGATGGGCGGTGTCGACGCACCGCGGGCCTGGCGTCTGGCAAGGTCGCGCTCGAAACGCGCACGCTGCTCCGGCATGTCGGTCAGTTCGTGGTAGCCGTTCGCCAATTCCAGCGGCCCAAGATAAAGCTCGAAACGATCGGCAACGGGCGGATCGCCTGGGGTGATACGCGCCAGCGCAGCCTGGGAGGCCGGGTAGTCGAACACGGCAAGCAACTGGTCGGGCGCAAACCCCGGCTGCAGCCGATGGGTGAGCAACAGGTCCAGCCAATCGTCGCGCTCCAGCCCCTCTGGGTCGATCCGGACATCGCCCAACGCATTGCGCAGCTCCTCGATGCTTGCCAGAAACGGATCGAGTGCCAGTCGCTGCCAGTAGAGGTCGCGCCATGAAACGCGTCGAAGGATCGCATCGCGATCAACGAGCGCCAATGCGCAACGGACGAGTTCGCCGCCTTCGTCGATCAGGCGCTGGTGATCCCACCCGACCCGATACCACTCCAACATCGTGAATTCCGGATTATGGCGGCCACCGGCCTCGCCGTCGCGAAACACGCGGCCCAGCTCATAGCAATCACCCACACCCGCGGTTAGCAGGCGCTTGAGCGCGAATTCCGGGGACGTCCGCAACCATCGCGTGCGTGGCGCGCCGTCCGTGCGCCCGCCGAACTGCAGCGAGAACGAAGCGATATTGGGATCGGTGTTGCCGGCTGCGGACAGCACCGGCGTTTCGACTTCGAGCACGTCACGGTCGGCGAAGAACCCGCGAATGGTTGCGTACAAGCGTGCACGCAGCCTCATCGCCTCAAGCGTTGCCGTCGGTCGCCAATCACGCATGCAGGAATTGCTTCAGTCGCGAGGTTTCTGCTGCAATGCAGGCTCGAATCGAGTTGGCGGCTGAATCCGCGCTTATGCAGGGGCGCTTCAATGCGCATGCCCCGCGAGGAACGCCAGCAGCCGCGCTTCGTCCCAGACTTCGACGCCCAGTTCCTGCGCCTTCGCCAGCTTGGTACCTGCCGCCTCGCCGGCGACGACGAAACTGGTCTTTTTCGAGACACTGCCTGAGACTTTTGCGCCCAGTGCTTCGAGTCGTGCACTGGCCGCTTCGCGCGACATCGATTCCAGGCCACCGGTGAGCACGACGGTTTGACCAGCCAACGGGCCATCGCTCGCCCGCTGCGGCGCGCCTTCGGGCCAATGCACGCCGGCATCGACCAGTTCCCCGATCGCGACCAGGTTATGCGGCTCGGCAAAGAAATGGGCGATATGCGCGGCGACGATCGGCCCGATGTCCGGTACCGACGTCAGGATGTCCTCGTCGGCCGCCATGATCGGCGCCAGTGATCCGAAGTGGCGCGCCAGCGCCTTCGCGGTGCTCTCGCCGACATCGCGGATACCAAGGGCAAACAACAAGCGCTCGAGCGTCGTCTTGCGACTGCGATCGATTGCGCCGACCAGATTCTCGGCCCAGCGCGTCGCGACCTTGCCACCTTTGACGGTTTGTGGAACCGAATCCGAGAGTTCGTCGGCACGCCGTTTCATGGCGACGAAATCGTCAACCGTGAGCCGATACAGATCGGCAACGGAGCGCACGTAGCCCAGCTCGACAAGTGCATCGATGAAACGCTCACCCAACCCGTCGATATCCATCGCGCGACGCGATGCAAAATGGAACAGCGCCTGCTTACGCTGCGCTGGACATACAAGGCCTCCAGTGCAGCGCGCAACCACCTCGCCATCTTCGCGTTCGATGGCCGATCCACAATCAGGGCAGATGCCCGGGAGCTGATACGCCGCATGCAGCGGCCTGCCGCGCTTGTCGACCGGGCGCCGCTCCTCGATCACACGCACGACTTCCGGAATCACGTCGCCAGCGCGCCTGACGATGATGCTGTCGCCGACACGGACATCCAGGCGCGCGACCTGATCGGCGTTGTGGAGCGTCGCACGGCTGACGACGACGCCACCGACCTGCACCGGCGTCATCCGCACCCAGGGCGTGACCGCCCCGGTGCGTCCGACATTGACCTCGATCGATTCGACGGTCGTCATCTCTTCCTGCGCCGGGTACTTGTGCGCGAGCGCCCATCGCGGTGCGCGCGACACGAACCCCATCGCCCGCTGCTGGTCGTAACGATCGAGCTTGTAGACGACGCCGTCGATGTCGTACGGAAGCGCATTGCGAACCGCTCCGATGCGCGCGAAGTACGCCAGCAGTCCATCGACGCCACGCGCGACGTCGACCTCCGGGCTCACCGGGAATCCAAGCTCCCGCAGCCAGGCCAGTGTCTGCGAATGCGTCGGCGGCAACGGGCCGGCTGCCTTCGCGAACCGGACTTCGCCCAACGCATAGACGTAGACGGCAAGCGGTCGCTGCGCCGTTATCCGCGCATCCAGCTGGCGCAGCGAACCAGCTGCGCCATTGCGTGGATTGGCCAGGGTCCGCTGGCCATTGTCACGCGCCCATGCGTTGTAGCGCTCGAAAGCCGCCTTGGGCATGTAAACCTCACCGCGCACCTCCAACACCTCCGGAGCCTGTCCGCGAAGGCGCAACGGCAATGTGCGGATGGTGCGCAGGTTGGCCGAGACATCTTCGCCGGTGGCGCCGTCGCCGCGCGTTGCGCCCTGGACGAAGGCACCAGCTTCGTAACGCAGGCTGATCGCAAGCCCGTCGAGCTTGGGCTCGACCGAGAATGCCGGGCTGGCATCGCCGGTTTCCCGCTCGATGCGCCCGACGAAATCGCGCACTTCACTCTCGCTGAAGGCGTTGGCCAGCGACAGCATCGGCGTGGCATGTTGCACCGGTGCGAATCGTCCGGAAGGTGCACTGCCCACGCGAGCAGT
The DNA here is from genome assembly GCA_028293685.1 of Lysobacteraceae bacterium. Lineage (GTDB taxonomy): Bacteria > Pseudomonadota > Gammaproteobacteria > Xanthomonadales > Xanthomonadaceae > Cognatiluteimonas. The sequence goes on from JAQGOI010000110.1 coordinate 4,857, forward strand.
CGGCGAATTGGAATCGCGCAACGCGGGATTCGCCTGCTCCAGGGATTCGAGTTCACGCAGCAGCCGGTCGTATTCGGCGTCGGGCAGCTGGGGCTCGTCCAGGACGTAGTAACGGTGGTTGGCGTCGTCGATCAGGCGACGCAACTCATCGATACGGGCAGCGGCAGACCTCGATGTCATGGCCGGATTCTAACCGGCCGATATCGAGCCTGATGAGATCCTTGGAGCCAGCGCGATGTCGCTCGCCTGCCTGACGTCATGTCGTGCCGCAATCCGCGGCGGCGGGTTCACCAGCGCGGACTGCGCGTGATGGGCACTTCCTGCTGGCGGTCGTAGCCGCGCAACTCCTCGCGCAGATGCGCGATCCGCTGCCGGCCAAGCGCGTTGCGCGACTCGTCGAGCAGTACGCCGTCGAGCAGTTCCGCCATTCGCTGCGCGGTCGGCAACATGGTCTCCCACGCGTCCAGTGCCGGAATCGGCGCCGGCAACGTCAGGAAGAATGCGATGGCAGGCGTTTCGAGCGACTGGATCGACGTCATGTCGAAACTTCCGGGCTTCATGATGTTCGCTACGCTGAAGACCGGACCGCGTTCGGGATGGCCTTCGACCAGGCGATGGAAGATGTTCATGTGGCCGTACGTCAGGCCGGCTTTTTCCGCTGCCACCACGATGTCGGAACCATGCAGTTTTTCACCGG
>JAQGOI010000348.1 GCA_028293685.1 Lysobacteraceae bacterium
GTGTGGATCGCGGCCCGCAGGCGACTGCCGTCCTTGCGCAGATGCGTCCACACTTGGCCCTGCGGCCGCTGACTGCTCTCGAGCAGCGCGGCCTTGCGGACCGCCAGGGCGTCCTGCGGCGGGCGGATGTCGAGCATGGTGCCGGCCAGCAGTTCCTCGCGCGAGTAACCGTAGGTGTCGAGCATCGAAGCGTTGACGGCCAGGAAACGCAGGCTGTCGCGTTCGAACACCCACATCGGCAGCGGGTTGTGTTCGAACAGGAATGCGTATTCCTCCTGGGTTTCGCGCAGGCGATCGCGCGTGGATGCGAGCTCGGTGATGTCCTGCTGGATGCCGCGCATGACCCGGCGCCCGGCCGTTCGATCCACCCACTCGCCACGTGCGTACAGGTTGCGGACCTCGCCATCGGGACGCACGATCCGGTATTCGGTCTCCCTGCTGTCGCCGCCACCGAGCACCTCTGCGAAATAGGAGGCGAGTCGCTCCCGATCGTCCGGGTGGATCCAGGTTGCGACCGTCTGGATGTCCAGGCCGTCAGCGGGCGGCGATCGGTCGTAGATCGCGTAAAGCTCCTCGGACCAAAGCACCCGGTCTGTATCCAGCTCCCATGTCCAGTCGCCGATGCTCGCCAGGCGTCGGGTTTCCTGCAGCAACGCCGCCTGCGCCAGCATCGTCTGCAGCAGCCGTGTCTGGCGCCGGTGACCGGTAACGAGCGTGCGCAGCAATACGACCCAGAAGACGCCAAGCATCAGGATCAGCACTGGATAGGCGATCCGGTCCAGGGGATCGGCTTGCTGGAAGAGCAGTGCCGCACTGGCCGCCGCGAGCAGCAGCGAGACGGCGAGTCCTGCAGTCAATTGCCAGCGAGCCCGGGCCAGTGGCGTGGGCAAAGTTCCCTCGGTCGCTGGATTCATGCGTGCTCCATCTGTTTGCGTTCGCCGGCGCGGTTGCATGCGTACGGATCAGTCTTTCGGCGGGTGCATTGCATAGTGCGACGGCGGTGTCGCTTCCATCAGGTAGCGGACGAAGTAATCCCAGCGCCGCCGCATCATGTAAGGCGCGTCGGCGCCATAGCCGTGGCGGGCATTGGGCAGCACGACCAGATCGAAGTCCTTGTTGGCCTTGATCAGCGCGTCGACCACCAGCAGCGTGTTGGACGGCGGCACGTTGTCATCCATCAACCCATGCGCCAGCAGCAGATGCCCCTTGAGATTGGCCGCATGGGTCTGGTTGGCCTGGCTGTCGTAGTTGCTGCTGCCGTCGTTGCGTGTGTGTTCGAGGCCCTGCCACTTCTCGGCCCAGTCGTCCTCGTAGTTGCGGTTGTCGTGGTTGCCGCTTTCGCTGATGCCGACCTTGAACAGATCCGGATAGGTGAACATCGCATCGGCGGTTGCGTAGCCGCCGCCCGAGTGCCCCCACACGCCCACGCGTTGCAGGTCCATCCAGGGATAGCGCTTGCCGAGCTGGTGCAGCGCGGCGACCTGGTCGGGCAACGTGTTGTCGCCGACGTCGCCGCCAAAGGCATCGTGGAAGGACTTGGACCGCCACGGCGTACCCATGCCGTCGATCGCGACCACGACGAATCCGAGCTCCGCCAGCGCCTGATGGTCCACGCGTGCCGCGGTGAACCGGCGGCTGCCGACCGATCCCGTCTGCGGGCCCGGATAGATGTAGTCGATGACGGGATAGCGCCTTGACGGGTCGAAGCGCGACGGCTTGAACATCAAGCCATACAGATCGGTCCTGCCGTCGCGTGCCTTGACCAGGATCGGCGTTGGTGGTGTCCAGCCCGCGGCCTTGAGCCGGCTGATGTCGGCGATCGCGACGCCGGCAATGCGCCGGCCGTCGGTCGCGTCGCGCAGCAGCGTGATCGGCGGCGCGGTCGGCGTCGAGTACGCATCCACGAAGACCTTGCCATCCGGAGACAGGCTGACCGTGTGGTCGGCGGCTTCGGGCGTCAGCAGGACAGGTTCGCCGCCATCGAGCGACACGCGGTACAGCGACTGGACATACGGATCGTGCGTCTGCCCATGTGAATCGGCCTCTCGACCGACGCCGCGGAACCACACCATGCGCGACACCGGATCGACCCGCAGCACTTCGGTGACGTTGCCGGTGCCGACCGTGACGGCATGTTTGAGGCGCCCGCTGTCCAGGTCGTACAGGTAGAGATTGCCCCAGTCGTTGCGCTCGCTGAACCACAACACTTCGTGCGACTGCGGCAGGTAGCGCCAGTTGACGGCGCCGTTGCCGCTTTCGAAGTACGTCGGAACGGTTTCGTGCAATACGTCGCGCACCGCGCCGGTCCGAACGTCGGCCACGCGCAACCAGACCTGCTTGTGGTCGCGCGACGAGGACGCGAACGCGAGCGTGCGTGCATCCGGCGCCCACTGCACGTCTTCCCAGCCGCCGTCGCAGCTGACATCGTCGCACAAGGTCGAGCGATGCTGGTCGAGTGGTGTCTTGAGTCGTGTCACGGCGGCGGTCGGCACGTCGATCACCACGCGCTCGATCATGGTCACGTCGGCGTCGCCGACCAGCGGGTACTTCCACGTCTGTACCGGCGGATGTCCGACGCCGGTGCCGACCAGCGTCATCGATCCGGTCCTGCGCTGGTCCTGTCGGAACGTGGCGATGCGGCGCGAGTCGGGCGACCAGACCAGGATGGCGCGGTCGCTGTGGATCCAGCCCGCGTTATCCGTGGCGTAGCCGTCGTCGACGACGCCATCCGTGGTGAGCGGTCGTTCCTTGCCGCTGTCCACATCGCGCACCCACAGGTTCCAGCCGCGGATGAACGCCTCGCTACGACCGTCGGGCGATCGCACCGCGGGCGCCTGTCCGGCGACGACAGGTGCGGCGACGCAGCCGTCGATCTGCGGATCGCAGCGGTAATGCCGGTCGGCAAGCGTGAAGTCGAATCCGCCATCCTCGCGCAGGCGATAGGCGGTCAACGGCAACTTGGTCGCATCCACCGGCTTGCCGCCGGCCTTGTCCAACGCCGCGCCGAGCTTGCGCGCATCGAACGCTGGCGATGCCACGCCGGTGGCGACATCCATCTGCAGGAACCGGTCACCCGCGGCGTCATGATCGCGGAACCAGAAATGCCGCGCGTCCAGCCAGGTGACCGTATTGACTGCGTGATCGACCAGCGGGTTGGCGTTGTAACCGACCAGGCGCTCGGCGCGCGCGTAATCCGCGGCTGTAACGGTTTGCGATTGCGCGAACGCCGGTTCGCAGGCAACGCCAAGCACCATTGCAACCAGCAGACCAAGGCCGCCGTTCACCACACCCATGCCAGCCCCCTGTGCGCGCCACGCGACGATGGCGGCGTCCCGCATGCTAGCGCGGTTGCACCGCCCATGACCTTCGGCGCTTGGCGCTTTGGTGTTTCATCGCGATGCTGGTCACACTCCCACTGCCGGTAGCGCGCATGAAGTCCCTGGTTCTCGCTGTTTCACTGGCGCTGCTGGCGCCCGTTCCGCATTCCGTTCATGCAGCTGACCAACTGGCGAAGACGGCCGCGCCGGCGCCCGATTGGATTGCCACCAGCAACGGCTACGCCCAGATCCTGTTGCGCGCGCAAGCGCAGTTCGCGCCAGAGAACGCCTCGGCGGTCGGACTGTCCGGATACGACGACAAGGTCGCCGATATCGGCCCGCGCTACGCCACGCGGGAGCGCGAATCCCTGTTGAAGGCGCGCACACAATTGCAGCAGGCGCTGTCGAGCGAACGCGATCCGAACGTCCGCCAGGACCTGCAGATCATGATCGACGCCGCATCGCGCCGGATCGAAGGTAGCGAACTTGACGAGCGTCTACTGCTGGACTGGACCGATGCGCCGTCGATGATTTTCCAGAGCGAGCAAGATCTGTTGCAGGAACAAAGCGCGCCCGAGCGCCGCGCCAACGCCTTGGTTCGGCTCAACCGCTATCTCGGGCTGGTGCCCGGCAGTGCGTCGCTGTTCGCGCAAGCCAAGGCACGCTTCGACGACAGCCTGGCCGACGGCAAGCGCCTGGGTCCGGTGAAGGCGGAAGTCGAGCAGGCGATCGCCAACGCGCCGACCTATGTCGATGGCATCCACAAGCTGTTCGCCCAGTTCCATATCACCGGCGCCGATGCCGCGCTGTCGGCGTTGGACCAGCAGGTGGCCGACTACGTGGCGTGGGAACGCAGTACGGTGCTGCCGAAGTCACGCACCGACTTCCGCATGCCGCCGGAGCTCTACGCCTTCAGCCTCAAACGCGTTGGCATCGACATCGACCCGATGCTGCTGGTGCAGCGCGCGCAGGTCGAATTCATGGAAACGCGGGCAGCGATGCAGCAGATCGCGCCGCTGGTCGCCAAGGCGCATGGGTTCGCATCCGACGACTATCGCGACGTCATCCATGCATTGAAGAAACAGCAACTCGGGCGCAGTGAGGTCGAACCCTATTACCGCAACGAGGTCATCCCGGCGATCGAAAAAGCGATCGTCGCCCACCGCATCGTCGACCTGCCGCAGCGGGCGATGATCATGCGGCTGGCATCGGATGCCGAGAATGCCGCGCAGCCGGCGCCGCACATGGATCCGCCGCCGCTGATCAACAACCACGGTCAGCGTGGACAGTTCGTGCTGACCACCGGCAATCCCGATGCCAGCGGCAAGGCCGAAGTGTTCGATGACTTCACCTACAAGGCCGCCGCGTGGACGTTGACCGCGCACGAAGGCCGGCCCGGGCACGAACTGCAGTTCAGCGCGATGGTCGAGCGCGGTGTCTCGCAGGCGCGCAGCCTGTTCGCGTTCAACTCGGTCAATGTCGAGGGCTGGGCGCTGTACGCCGAAGCCGAAATGGTGCCGTACGAGCCGCTCG
>JAQGOI010000350.1 GCA_028293685.1 Lysobacteraceae bacterium
AGTCTGGTTGTACTGATTGAGCGTGTTGGCCACGTTGTCCAGCACCGGATAGAACTGCGTCTGCAGGTTGCTGCTGTCGAAGGCGAACGTGATGTTGCCTGGCATGTTGAGCGTGATGTTGTCGCCCTGGCGCACGACGTCGACGCCCGAACCGGCGAGGCTGCGACGTAGCGCGGCTTCCTGGCGGTCCTGATACGCACCAACGCCCGCGCCGGCCAGACCACCCACGCCCGCACCGACCATGGCGCGCTGACGGCGCTCGACGGCATCGCCGCCACTGAGAAGCCCGGCCACGACGCCTACGCCGGCACCGATCAGGGCGCCCGTACGGGTGTGGTTCGGATCGTTCGGGTCGTTGGTCTGACCGGTGTAGGTGGCGCAGCCGGATAGCAGAATGGCGCCAGCCAGTGCAGCGGCCAATCCGGTGGTGGTGAGCTTGTTCATTGGGTCTCCTCGTCATCGGCCCGGGTGGACCTGAATAGGGGCGCAGGGTAGTCAGAGGCTCGTCAGCCGCGGGTGAGGACGGTCCGTTCTGTTCAGTCTGCAGCAAGGGCGAAGGGCTGTTCGGGACCGGTAAGCGCCGCCCAGTGGCCGGACCCTGACTGCCGCGGTGAAAGCCTCCCGCGGGCAAGCAGCAGGGCCAGGACCTCGGGGACGACCGGATGGCTGTACAGGAATCCCTGCACCTCCATGCAGCCCTGCAGTCCGAGCGCCTCTGCCTGGGCGATGGTCTCCACACCCTCGGCGACCACGTCCGCCTGCAGGGCATGTGCCATCGCCACGATGGCGCGAACCACCGCGGCCTGCTTGTCGTCCTGTGGCAATCCGCACACGAAGGACCGATCGATCTTGAGCGTATGGAAACGATACTGGAGCAGGTAACGCAGGCTGGAATAGCCGGTGCCGAAATCATCCAGCGCGATGCGTACACCGAGCCCCTGCAGGCCCTGGAGGAGGACCTGCGCCTGCGCCTCGTCGGCGAACATCTGGCTCTCGGTGAATTCGATCTGCAGGTGGCACGATTCCAGCCCGCTGCGGCTCAGGGCCTCGTCGACATGCGCCAGCAGCCGTTCTGGTGCAAAACGCGCCAGCGACACGTTGACCGAGATCGGCAGGCGCGGCAGGCCCGCATCCTGCCATGCCTTGTTTTGTCGGCATGCCTCATGCATGACCCATTCGTCGAGCTGGGTGATCAGGCCGCTTTCCTCGGCCACTGGAATGAAATCGGCCGGCATGACCAGGCTTCCGTCACGGCGGTGCCAACGCACCAGCGCCTCCATTCCGGTGATGTGCTCGTCCGGTCGCATCACCTTGGGCTGGTAGACGAGCGACAGTTCACCGTCACGCAAGGCGTCGCGCAGGTCGTTTTCCATCTGCAGCCGCGATGCCGCTTTCTCGCTCATGCTGTTGGAGAAATACGAAAAGCGATCCCGTCCCGCACGTTTGGCGTGATACAGGGCCGTATCGGCCTGCATCAGCAGTGACTGGGCATCAGCCGAATCCTGCGGGAACAACGCAATGCCGATGCTCAGGGAGGTGTGCAGTACGTGTCCTTCCGCTTCGATCGGGGGGCGCATGGCCTGGAGGATCTTCTGTGCGACACGGGCTGCATCGCGCGGATCGCCCAGGCGCTCCAGCAGCACGACGAACTCATCGCCGCCCTGGCGACTGACCGTGTCGTCGTCGCGCACCGCAGTCAGCAGTCGACGGGAGACCTCCTGCAGCACGCGGTCACCGACCTGATGACCGAGCGAGTCGTTGATCGTCTTGAACTGGTCGAGGTCCAGGAACAGCACCGCGCCCGCGGTTCCGAACCCGACAGCGGCCGAGGCGAGCGCATGCGAAAGACGGTCATGCAGCAGGACTCGATTGGGAAGGTCGGTCAGGTAATCGTGCTGGGCGAGATGGGACATCTTCGTCGCCATGGCGCGCAACTCGGTGACGTCGCGGAACACCATGACACCGCCCACGACGTTGCCCTCACTGTCGTGGATCGGTGCCGCGGAATCCTCGATTGCGGTCTCGCCGCCGTCCAGCCGCAGCAGGGCCGTATCCGAATGCAGCGCCACCGTCCGGTCTTCGCGCATGGCAATCCGCAGGGGCGACAGCGGTGTTTGACCATCGGCCATGTCAACCAGCTTGATCACATCGCCGATCGGCTTGCCGACGGCGTCGCTTTCCGTCCAGCCTGTCATTGATTCGGCCACCGGATTGAGCAGGCTGATGCGCAGGTCCATGTCGCAGACAACGACCGCATCGCCGATGGAATCGAGCGTGATCCGCATCCGTTGCTTTTCCTCGAACAGCGCCCGTTCGGCCTGTTTGCGCTGCGTGACATCGTGCGCGACGACGAAGACTCCGCTGACCTGGCCGTCCTCCCACTGAGGAACGTAGGCGATCGAGGCCTCACGGCCGGCGATCGCCATGTCGAAATGCACCGGTTGACCCCCGAACGCCACTGCCACCCGGTCTGCGAGTTCACCCGCCAGGCCATGGCCGAGCACCTCCTCGGTGGTCTTGCCGATGAACGTGTCGGCCCGACGCTGGAACCACTGCTCGTATTCGCGGTTGACGAATCGATACCGACGCTCGGTGTCCAGACTGCCGATCAGCGCCGGGACGTTGTCCATGACGGTCTGTAGTTGCTCGCGCACCACCTTCAGCGTCCTGGCTGCGGCGGCACGACGTTCGTGCTGCACGCTGACGAGCAGTGGCGCCAGAATGCTGGCGCAACAGTAAAAGGCGATCTCGGTGAAGCTCAGCCGTTCGCTTCCGTACGTCATCAGCGAACCGGGATGCA
>JAQGOI010000206.1 GCA_028293685.1 Lysobacteraceae bacterium
ATCCCGATGACGGCGGTACGCAGCCTCGCCCCCCTGCGTCTTGGCGACGGTGTGCCAGCCGCATGACTGCGGGCGCGGACGGGGACAGCCTGAAAACGGTCGAAGTGCATACCGACGGCGCGTGCCTCGGCAATCCGGGGCCCGGTGGCTGGGCGGCCTTGCTGCGCTATCGCGGCAAGGAGCGGGAATTGTCGGGCGGTGAAATCCTCACCACCAACAACCGGATGGAGCTGATGGCCGCGATCGTCGCGCTGGAAACGCTCAGCGAGGCGTGCACCATCACGCTGCACACCGATTCCCAGTACGTGCGCCAGGGCATCACGCTGTGGATGCCCAACTGGCTGCGGCGCAACTGGCGCACATCCGGCGGCGAAGCCGTCAAAAACCGCGACTTGTGGGAACGCCTGCATGCCGCCTGCCAGCGCCATCGCATCGACTGGCGCTGGGTCAAGGGCCATAGCGGCGACCCGGACAACGAGCGCGTCGACCAGCTTGCGCGCGACGCCGCCTTGCAGTTCAAATTGTCGAGCCAAACGGGAAGCAATCGCTGATGCGCCAGATCGTGCTCGATACGGAAACCACCGGGTTGTCGTGGGACCGCGGCAATCGCGTCGTCGAGATCGGCTGCGTCGAACTGGTCGAACGCCGGCCGACCGGACGTACTTTCCAGCGCTATCTCAACCCAGAGCGCGAATTCGAGCCCGGAGCGCAGGAGGTGACCGGACTGACCTGGGATTTCCTGGCGGACAAGCCCAAGTTCGCCGAGGTGGCGGATGAATTCCTGGCGTTCATCGATGGCGCGGAGCTGGTCATCCACAACGCCGCATTCGATGTCGGCTTCATCGATTACGAGCTGTCGCGCCTGGGGCCGCACTACGGTCGCCTCCACCTGCGCTGCAGAGTCGAAGACTCGCTGGCGCTGGCGCGGCAGCGCTATCCGGGTCAACGCAATTCGCTGGACGCACTCTGTCGCCGGCTGGGCGTGGATTGTTCACACCGGCAACTGCACGGGGCGCTTCTGGACGCGCAATTGCTCACCGAAGCCTACCTGGCGTTGACATCGGGCCAGAGCGAGCTTGGATTCGCCAGCGCCGCCCAGATCGTGCAGGTCACGGTTGCGGCCATCGGTGCCGAAACCCTGGCGGCACAGCGTCCGCGCGTCGCCGTCAGCAACGAGGAAGCCGTGGCGCACGAAACGCGTCTCGAATCGCTGCGCAAGAAAGCCGCGGTCTGCGTCTGGGATTTGATCGATCTCTGACGCTTTTCGCAGGAGCGGCTTACAGCCGCGAGCCGTTTTTCCTTTGAGCCAAAAGCTCGCGGTTATAGGCTGATCCTACAAAAAGCTGTGCGACCTCAGTGCCGGCGCACCAGCACCACGGTCACGTTGTCCGAGCCGCCACCATCCAGCGCGGCTGCCACCAGTCCATCGACGCATTCCTGCGCGCTGCATTCGTCGTGGGCGAGGACCTTCGAGATGTTGTGGTCGTCGACCTCTTCGGTCAGGCCGTCGCTGCACAACAACAGCTGCATCCCAGGCTGGAGTTCACCGGACAGGGTTTCGACGTTAAGGCTCTTCGGGTCGGTGACACCCAGCGCCTGCGTGACCACGTTGCGGTGGGGATGGCTGCGCGCCTGCTCGACGCTGATGGCGCCCTGGCTGATCAATTCCTGCACGTAACTGTGATCCTGCGACAGCTGCGCCAGCTTGCCGTCGCGCCACAGGTAAACGCGGCTGTCCCCGACCCATGCGACTTCGAAACGATTGCCGTTGATGCGCGCCGCCACAACCGTCGTGCCCATCGGCAACGTGCCGTTGCGCAGGCGCGAGGCGCGGATGATCTCCTCGTCGGCAATGCGGATCGCCTGCGGCAGCGGCGTGCCCTGCCGGATCTCCCGCACGATCGCCTCACGCGCAAGCGCACTGGCGACCTCGCCATATTCGTGTCCGCCCATGCCATCGGCCACCAGCCACAAGCCAAGATCGCTGTCGCCGTAATAGGTGTCCTCGTTGAGCTCACGCCGCAGACCGACATGGGTGAGGTGTCCGAATTCAATCATGGGGCGAGCAGGTCCGTTGGCGTCATTGGGGTTCTCTGTCATGCGAACGTAATCTTGGTGCCCAAGCGGCCGCGCGGCAAATGCGCAGACCCGCGACAGGCGGTCGACGCGACTTCCAGTTGGCCTTGTGCGCCTGGGGCGGTGCCCCGTATCATCTGCGGCCCTTCCCGGACCACTGGAAGGCGCAGCACACCGGAGAGGTGGCAGAGTGGTCGAATGTACCTGACTCGAAATCAGGCGTGCGTGTAAGCGCACCGTGGGTTCGAATCCCACCCTCTCCGCCATTGGTTGCAGGCGCCCGCCTCGTGGCCTGACGCCGTCGAATCCCCTGCCGCTTGCTGGACGGTGTCCAATGTCCGAACTCCTCGTTCCCGTATCGTTCGGCGAACTGCTGGACAAGATCGCCATCCTGCAGATCAAATCCGAGCGCATGACCGATGCGGCCAAGCTGGCCAACGTGCGCAACGAATTGTCCGCGCTGGAGACCATCTGGATGGCTCATCCAGCCGCCGGCGGCGACATTGTCGAACTGCGCGCGCAACTCAAGGCCGTCAACGAGCGCCTGTGGGTCATCGAGGACGACATCCGCGCGATGGAGAAGGGGCAGCAGTTCGACGACGCCTTCGTGCAACTGGCGCGCAGCGTCTATTTCGAGAACGACGCCCGCGCCCGCATCAAGAAGGACATCAACCTTGCGCTTGGTTCGACGTTCGTTGAAGAGAAGTCGTACCAGGACTACGCCAGTCGCTGACGGCGACCGTCACGCAGGCAGCCCGCGACCCAGCGAGCCGTCCTGGCGGTCCGATACGAAGCGCTCGAACGCGGCGATCGCGTCTTCAACCGTGACCAGGTCCATCACCCCGGCGCGTTCGATTTTGGTTCCCCATTGCAACTCGGCCGCGGGCTTCCCCATGAACCTGCGCGCGGCGGCGTCGTACCGGTCCACGCAATAGCGCCGGTCGGAATAAGGGCCGCTGCGCGCTGGGTTGGTTGCGGCATGCAGGCCAAGCACCTTGGTACCCATCGCGTTGCCGATATGGGTCGGCCCGGAATCAGGTGTGAGCAGCAGATCGGCGCGTTCAAGCAGTGCGGGCAGCTGCTTGAGAGTGTCCTTGCCAACCAGGTCGAGCGCGCTCGAGGACATGGCCGCCTGGATGGCGTGGGTGGTATCGCGCTCGAGCTGGCTGCGTCCACCGCAGAGCACGACCCGCCATCCACGCGACGATGCATGGTCGGCCACCGCGGCGTAGCGCTCGGCACTCCAGTTGCGCGTGGCATGGCTGGAGCAGGGCGAGATCGCCAGCGTGGGCACATGATCGGCGGGCCACTGCTGCGCGGACCACTCGCGTGCTGCATCGGGAACCGGCAGCTCCCATTCGACCCGCGTCTGCCGCAGGCCCAGGGGCTCGCAGAAGCTGCCGATCGCATCGAGTACGTGCATCCCGGGGCGATCGGCAATGCGTTCGTTGACGAACAGGCCGTGCAGGTCCTTGGATCGCTCAGCGTCGTAACCGATCCGCCGTTGCGCGCCGATGCAGGCCGACAGCAGGTTTGCGCGCGCCGCGACCTGCATGTGCAGCAGCGCATCGAAGCGCTGGCCAGCCAGCTGGCGGCGCAGTTCGAGCATGCCCGACAGGCCGCTGCGCTTGTCATAGGCAACAAACCGCACACCGTCCAGCCCCTCGAGCAGGCGATGTTCGGCCGTGCCGATCACCCACGTCAGTCGTACCTGCGGCCACGCGCGCCGCAACGTGCGCACCAAAGGTGCGACGTGCGTGACATCACCAAGCGCGGACAGCCGCAACAGGCAGATGGACGCGGGTACGCGGGCGTCATTGGCGCGGGCAGGATGGCTCACTGGGCTTGCTAGACTCGATGGATGGTCGCATTCGACGCCAACGAAAGCCTGACGCCATTCCAGTATGGACGCGATGGACGTGGCGACGGTGGTGTCGAGATGGGGGCGATTCTGTTCGACGCCCAGCATGCACGGCAAGTCGAGGCGGAGTGGTTCTGGCCGGCCTTCTGGGGCGAACACGCCCGGCCGGTCTCGGCTGGAGGCCGCGGCGGTGCATGGTTCATCGATGCTCCGATTGGCCCGATGGTGCTGCGCCATTACCTGCGTGGTGGCTGGGCTGCGCACCTCAGTCGCGATGCCTATGTCTGGCGTGGCGCCAATCGCGTGCGCAGTTTCGAGGAATTCCGCCTGACCCGGAAGCTGCATGACATGGGTCTGCCGGTGCCTCGGCCGCTGGCTGCGTGCTACCGGCGCCAAGGGCGGATGTATCGTGCCGCCATCCTGGTCACACGCCTGGATGGAGTGCACTCGTTCGGCGAGCGAGCGCTGGTCGCCGGCTCCGACGCGCCATGGGAAGAAACCGGGCGCCTGATCGCGCGCTTTCATCGCGCCGGGCTCGACCACGTCGATCTCAATGCGCACAACATCCTGTTCGACGCGACAGGGCAGGGCTGGCTGATCGACATGGATCGCTGTCGAATGAGGATCCCGGAAACGCCATGGCGCGAAAGCAACCTGGCGCGGCTGCAGCGGTCGCTGCGCAAGCTGTATGGCGATGGTCAAGCCGACGCGTTGCAGACGAACTTCGCCCGCCTGCGCGGTGCGTATGATTCCACCTGGCAACGAGGGTACTGATGAGCTGGGATCTGCGTTTCCATGGTGTCGGCAATTCCAGTGCCGTCGAACTCGGATCGGCGATGGCGACCATCGAACGCGACGGCCTGCCGTGGCTGACGATCGACTGCGGCAGCGAAGGATTGACGGCCTATCTGGCGCACTACGACGCGTACCCGCAGGCGATCTTCCTCACCCACGCGCACCTGGATCACATCGGCGGATTCGAGCGTCTGTTCGGAGCCGGTTACTTTGCCGCTCCACGTCGGGACGACACGCGCTTGTACATTCCGGCTCCGCTGGTGCCGCTTCTGCAGCAGCGTGTTGCCAGTTATCCCAACGTCGTCGCCGAAGGCGGCGCGAATTTCTGGGATGCGTTCCGATTGATTCCGGTGGGCGAGGCTTTCTGGCACGACGGCGTGCGGCTGGAAACTTTTCCGGTCAGCCATCACTGGCCGGACACCGCCTTTGGCCTGCGTTTGCGCGGCAGCCTGGCATGGACGGGCGATACGCGACCTATTCCCGAGGAGCTGGCCAAGTTCGCCGGTGCTGGTGAGCGCATCGCCCATGACTGCGCCTTGCAAGGCAATCCGTCGCACAGCGGCATCGATGACCTTGAGCGGGAATATCCAGTCGAGCTGTTGTCGCGCTGCGTGCTGTACCACTACGGGCATGCCGACGCCGACGCGCTCGCATTACGCGGCTATCATGTCGCGCAACCGGGCGAGTGCTTGCCTTTACCCGATCCCAAGCCGCTTACCCTGCAATCGACGTGACCGTGCTAGCC
>JAQGOI010000210.1 GCA_028293685.1 Lysobacteraceae bacterium
GTGATGATGTGTCCGGCCGAGGTGCGGTTGCGGTGGTCGATCATCGCCGCCAGCGATGTCGACTTGCCCGAGCCCGTGCCGCCCACGACGAGCACCAGGCCGCGCTTGTTCATCACCACGTCTTTCAGGATCTCGGGCAGGCGCAGTTTTTCGAAGTTGGGTATTTCGGCCGCGATCGTGCGCAGCACCATCCCAACGTAACCCTGCTGCATGAAGACGTTGACGCGAAAGCGCGACAGCGCCGGAATGGCGATGGCGAAATTGCATTCCATCTCGCGCTCGAATTCCTCGCGCTGACGCTCGTTCATCGTGACCCGCGCGAGTTGCGCGGTGATCTCCCCGGTGAGCTTCTGCTGCGTCAACGGCGTCATCGCGCCGTGCGATTTCATGCTCGGCGGAAAATCGGCGGCGATGAACAGGTCCGAGCCGCCGGCCTGGCTCATCGCCGTCAGCAGCTTGAGCATGTAGGCGTGTGCCTGGTCGTCGGTGAGTGTCGTCATGCGGGCATCAGGAATTGCCATGAGAGGACGTGCGGACCGGGCAACCGGCGCGCGGCCGACGCTTCAGGCGCGCGGCGGCGCGTTGTGCAATCCCGCAATGGGAATTTCATAGGGCGCGCCCCTCGGGCGCGCCACGACCGAGCTTGTCCGGCAGCGCGACGCCCGTATCGGTAAAGGCCAGCGACACCGAATTGAGGCAGTGGCGTTCGCCGGTCGGCGGCGGGCCATCGGGAAACACGTGGCCAAGATGACTGCCGCAGCGTGCGCAGACTTCTTCCTCGCGCACCATGCCGTAACTGGTATCGCGCACCCGACGGATGTGCGCCGGATCCAGTGGCTGGAAGAAACTCGGCCAGCCGGTCCCCGAATCGAATTTCGCGCTGGAACGAAACAGCGGCAGACCGCACAAGCGACACGTGTAGGCGCCGTCGCGTTTGTTGTCGAGGAACACGCCGCAGAACGCCGCCTCGGTGCCGTGCTCGAGCAGCACGCGACGCTCGTCGGGTGTGAGGTCGGCAGCCAGGTCATCGCGTTGCGTGGCGGTCGGTGGCGTCAGGTCGAAGGCCGTCATGCGGATCCGGTCGGTCAACGGTGGGTGCCGAGTAAAGCACAGCGGGGCCCGTCGTCGCCGTCACCGATTGCCGATCCGTGCGCGGGTCGACAGTGCGGGCCTCGTCCGATGATGAGTCGCATACCGTTGACGCGACCGGCTCTACCCTCGTTGCCGATGAGCGATCCCGACCCCGTGGGCGCCGCCGTGAACGCCGACGCCAGTCCGCACGCGCATGCACGCAGGCATGCCAGCGACAACGCCGCCAAGGTGGCCCAGGTCGCTCCGGCCGACACGCTGACGCCGGCCGACCGTTACCAGGACCTGTTCGTCGCGGTGCAGACCGAGCGCGTGTTCGCCGACAGCAAGACATTCGTCGACTGCGTCCCGCTGCAACCGCCGGAGGACATCCTCGCCGCGTATCGCGCCGGCAACGCGCGACCGGACTTTGACCTCAAGCGGTTCGTGATGCGGTGCTTCCGGCCCGAAAGCACACCGCACAGCGATTATGTGTCCGACCCCGAGCAGCCGATCGCCGCGCACATCGACGGCTTGTGGGACGTACTGACCCGCCATCCGCGCCAGCATCCGACGTGTTCGTCGCTGCTGCCGCTGCCCAATGTGTACGTGGTGCCCGGCGGGCGCTTTCGCGAGATGTACTACTGGGATTCGTATTTCACCATGATCGGCCTGGCCGAAAGCGGGCGCCTGGATCTGCTGCACGCGATGGCCGACAACTTCGCCTATCTGATCGATACCTTCGGCCATGTCCCCAACGGCAATCGCAGCTACTACCTCAGCCGTTCGCAACCGCCGGTGTTTGCGTTGATGGTCGAATTGTTCGAAACCCACGGGATCGGGCCCGCATTGCGTTACCTGCCGCGCCTTCGCGCCGAACACGCGTTCTGGATGGACGGCGCGCAGGCGATGCGCACGGGGGAAGCATCACGGCACTGCGTGCGCATGCCCGATGGCAGCGTGCTGAACCGCTACTGGGACGATCGCGACACGCCGCGCGAGGAAATGTACTTGGAGGACGTCACCACCGCGGCCCGCAGCGCACGGCCGGCGGCGGAGGTCTATCGCGACCTGCGCGCGGCGGCCGCGTCGGGCTGGGACTTCAGTTCGCGCTGGTGCGATGCCGGTGGCGACCTGTGCAGCACGCACACCACGCATATCGTCCCCGTGGATCTCAACAGCTTCCTGCACACGCTGGAAATGCAGATCGCGCGGCTCAGCGCCGCCTGCGGCGAGCAGGTCACCGGCAACGCATACCTGCAGCTTGCGCAGGCACGTCATCGCGCGATCGATCGCTGGCTGTGGAATGACGCGCAGGGCGTGTACCTGGACTTCGACCTGCTGCGCGACGGGCCACGCGCGTTGTGCGCGGCCACGACGTCGCCGCTGTACGTCGGCATTGCCAGCGCAGCGCAGGCGGCGCGCGTGGGCGAGGCGGTACGCGAACGGTTGCTGGAGGACGGCGGCGTCGCGACCTCGTTGATGGCCAGCGGCGAGCAATGGGACCAGCCCAATGGCTGGGCGCCGCTGCAATGGCTCGCGATCCGCGGACTGGCGCGCTACGGGCAAGCGGATTTGGCGGGCGAGCTGGCCCGGCGCTGGCTGGCTACGGTCGGCAGCCTGTACCAGCGCGAGAGCAAGCTGGTGGAGAAATACGTGCTGCAGGCGACGCCTGCCGGCGCGCGGGGTGGCGGTGGTGGCGAATATCCCCTGCAGGACGGCTTTGGCTGGACCAATGGCGTGACCCGCAAACTGCTGCACCAGGATCCGGGCGATCCCTGCCATCAGGCGCGCGCGGGCACACGGCGTGGCGACACCTAGCGTGGTCGATCGGCGTGCCTGGCGCGCTTCCGCAGGATTCGCGTTGCATTGACGCTGGCGCGTCCTATGGTGGCCATCGGTGTACTGGGAACGGCGATGCTCGAACACCTGCCCGCCCGCTTCGGTCGCGTCCTGCGTGGTCTGCGCCCGGGGCTTGAGAAAATCGTGTTCAACGACCCCGACCTGCCGGCGACGGGGGCGATGCCGGTGCACAGTCGCGCCTTTGCCGATGGTGCGCCGCTGCCGTTGCGCTACACCGCCGACGGCGAGGGTTTGTCTCCGCCCATCCAGTGGCACGCCGTGCCACACGCCGCGCGCAGCGTGGCGCTGCTGATGGAGGATGCCGACAGCCCGACACCCCGGCCGCTGGTGCACGCGATCGTGTGGAACCTGCCGGCCGAAGACGGCGTCCTGGGCGAAGGCGT
>JAQGOI010000253.1 GCA_028293685.1 Lysobacteraceae bacterium
TGTCGTAGAACTGGATGTCGGGCCGCCGGCGGTGCTCGGCGTAGTACCCGGCGAGCAGGCCATCGCGCACGGGAACGGCTGCCTTGGACAGTTCGCCGCTGAGCGGCAGCAGCACGCCAACCTTCAAAGGCGGTCGATAGCCATCGCTGTCGGCCGCGGGCCGATCGCTGGCGCCAAAGCGCAGGTCGCTTTGATCGAACGCTCGCGGCAAGCCCAGGCCGCGGTTGAGCAGCGCGTGCCCGGCGAAGTTGTACAACGGGTCGCCAGCGGGCAGCGCCGCCGCTTCACGTGCCAGCGTGCTGTTGTCGATGGCCGCAAGGAGTTGCTCGATCCGGGCGCGGTTGGCTTCCCGTGCCTGGCCAGTCAAGGTGACATCGTTGCGCGCAAGCGTCTCCGCCTGGGCCAGCGCTACAGTCATTGGCGCGCTGGTGCCGGCAGGCGCCGACAGCGTCGAAACCGTGCTGCAACTGGCCGCCAGCAGCATGGCAATCAGCAGCGCAGGCAGACGCGCAACGCCGTGGTGTGCAGTGGTGGTCATGGTTCAGCCGTGCCGGTAATTCAGGGGACCGGTTAGGATTCTACCCGGCCCGTCGCTGGACGCATGATGCCCGCACCCGTGATGACCGTGATCGCGCCGCCTGAAGCGGAACCCGTGCTTGCCGACGGCGAGTCCGAAAACATCCGGCCCGATGACAGCGGGGCCGCACGACCGGCGACGCTTTACGTGGTGGCAACGCCGATCGGAAACATGGGCGACCTGTCGCCGCGTGCGCTGGACATTCTCCGGTCGGTGGCCGCGATCTGTGCGGAGGACACGCGGCACACGCGGCAACTGCTGGCACGCCATGGCGTCGAAAAACCGTTGATTGCCGTGCATGAGCACAACGAGGACGCGCTGGCCGATCGGCTGGTTGCGCGACTGCTTTCCGGCGATGCGCTGGCGCTGGTTTCCGATGCCGGTACGCCGCTGGTCAGCGATCCGGGCTTCCGGCTGGTAATGGCTGCGCGCAAGGCCGGCATCCGCGTCAGCCCCTTGCCGGGGCCGTGCGCTTTTGTTGCCGCGTTGAGCGTGGCGGGGCTGCCGAGCGATCGCTTCGTATTCGAAGGATTCCTGCCGGCCAAGGCCGGCGCGCGCCGTGAGCGCCTGCAGCAGCTGGCACACGAAACGCGCACGTTGGCTTTCTACGAGTCGGCGCATCGCGTCGAGGATGCCCTGGCCGATATGGCGCAGGTACTGGGCGGGGATCGGCCGGCGGTGGTGGCCCGCGAACTCACCAAGCTGTTCGAGACCGTGCTCGACGGCACCCTGGCCGCGTTGCACGCGCAGGTCGCGGCCGATCCCAACCAGCGCAAGGGCGAGTTCGTGGTGCTGGTTCATGGTGCGCCGGAGGACGCGGACGCCCGCATCGTCGAAGGTCGCCGCCTGTACGCGGCGCTCGGACAGCACCTGCCGCCATCGACCGCGGCCAAAATCGCCGCTGAGCTCAGCGGGGCACCGCGCAAACTTCTATACGGCAGCGAATGAGGCGTCGCACCGTGGGAGCGGCTTCAGCCGCGAGCTCTTCGGCCACGGCTATCCATCGATCGGCAAAAGCTCGCGGCTGAAGCCGCTCCCACAGGCGGATCGCCACATCCAACCGGGCGAAGGCCACCGCTTCCCGTAAACTGCGCGCGGCGGAGTCGGCCAGGCAGTCGCGTCATTCCATGCTTGCATGGGATGCCGAGGAAAGTCCGGGCTCCACAGGGCACGGTGCCAGGTAACGCCTGGGCGGCGCGAGCCGACGGAAAGTGCAACAGAAAGATACCGCCGATGGTCCGCAAGGACACAGGCAAGGGTGAAATGGTGCGGTAAGAGCGCACCGCGAGCCTGGCAACAGGCCGGCACGGCAAACCCCACCGGGAGCAAGGCCAAATAGGGACCTCATGACGTGGCCCGCGTCGGGTCCGGGTAGGCTGCTCGAGCGTAGCGGTGACGCTGCGCCTAGAGGAATGACTGTCCACGACAGAACCCGGCTTATCGGCCGGCTCCGCCACTTTTCCTTGGCTTCGCCAAGGAAAACCCAAAGTTTGCCAAAGGCAAACCTTGGGCCCCGCTGTGTGCTTCCGATCCCCGCCGCTGTCGCGGCGCCCCCTTGACTCAAGGGGGCTTGGGCAAGGCGTGTGTCCTGGCTTGCCCAGACACAGGTCTGTCTGTTGCGCTGCAGCAGGGGCGCTGGCTGAATCGACAGCCCGATCAGCTGGTGGGGCTGCGAGGTCAAATCTCAAAATTTGAGACTAAACAGCAGCTTGTGGATAAGGCTTGAACCAGTCTCTGAAGTTCGTTGCAAGTCCTTGACGCGGAAGGCGAAATTGCCGGCGAAACCTGTTGACAAGCCTGTGGGTGACTTCTAAGGTGGCATCTCGTGGGGAAACCGGGAAATTAGTGGTTTTCCATGGGTCGCAAGCCCGCAGAGACGGGTCACTCAGGGTAGCCAATGTTCCAGGGCGAGACCGCCATCACCATCGACGACAAGGGCCGGCTGGCGATCCCAACCAGCTACCGGGACCTTGTCGCGCGTGAATGCGGTAACCGCCTGGTGATCACCTATAACCCGTTCGAGGCGGGCAGCCTCTATCTGTATCCGCAGCCGGTCTGGGAGCGGGTGCGTGATCAGGTCAACGCATTGCCCCGCACCCGCCAGACCAGCCGCAGCTTCCAGCTCAAGCTGGTCGGAGCGGCGACCTTCGTCGAGCCGGACGGCAGCGGGCGCATCAGCGTCCCGGCCAGCCACCGCAGTGCAGTCGGCATCGACAAGAAAGCCGTGCTGCTGGGGATGGGCGACAAATTCGAATTGTGGAGCGAGCAGGCCCACCACGCGCAGATACGGCAGACATTGACCGATGCCGACCTGGGCGGGGACCTGCTCGATCTGCAGCTGTGACGGCTGGTGGCGCGGATGCTCCATCCGCCCACCTTCCGGTCCTTTTTGCGCAGGTCATGGACGGGCTGCGCGTGGTGACGGAAGGAACGTACCTGGACGGCACCTTCGGTCGCGGCGGTCATGCGCGCGGGGTGCTGGAGAAACTCGGCCCCGGAGGCCGACTGCTGCTGATGGACAAGGATCCCGAGGCGATCGCTGTCGCCGAGCGCGAGTTCGGTGCCGATCCGCGCGTCTCGATCCGGCGCGGAAGCTTTGCCGCGCTGGCGGACTGGGACCGGACCTCGTCCGGGCTGGATGGCGTCCTGCTGGATCTGGGCGTGTCGTCGCCGCAGCTGGATGTCGCCGAGCGCGGTTTCAGCTTCGGCAAGGACGGTCCGCTGGACATGCGCATGGATCCCGATAGCGGCGAGAGCGCCGCGCAGTGGCTTGCGCATGCCGACGAACGCGACATCGCCGACGTGCTGTGGACCTACGGCGAGGAACGCCAGTCGCGTCGCATCGCGCGCGCCATCGTCGCGCGCCGCGCCGAGCAGCCGATCACGCGCACGGCCCAGCTGGCGGAGATCATTGCCTCCGCGGCGCCGCGCGGCGATTCGAAGATCCATCCGGCGACGCGCAGCTTCCAGGCGATCAGGATCTTCATCAACCGCGAACTCGCCGATCTGGAACTCGGCCTGGATGCCGCGTACGCGCGCCTCAAGGTCGGCGGACGGCTCGCGGTGATCAGCTTTCATTCGCTCGAAGACCGCATCGTCAAACGCTTCATCGCCGCGCACGCCAAGGCGCCGGCCGGAAACCGCCGCCTGCCCGTTGCGCAGCCGTTCGTGCCGACGCTGGCCGAGATTGGCGGCGCGCAGAAGGCGGATTCAGCGGCGCTCGCCGCCAATCCACGGGCGCGCAGCGCCGTGTTGCGTGTTGCCGAGCGGCTGGGCACCGCTGCCCCGGCGGTGTCGACATGAGCGTGCGACTGCTCATTGCGTTGCTGGTCCTGGCCAACGTCTTCACCGCGATCGGCGTGGTGTTCGCCCGCCACGAACACCGGCAGCTGTTCATTTCGCTCAGCGCGCTTGAGAAAGCGCGTGACGAATCGAATATCGAGTTCGGCCGGCTTCAACTCGAACAGGCCACCTGGGCGGAAAGCAACCGCGTCGACCAGGTCGCCCGTACACGCCTGGGCATGAAGTTCCCGGAAAGCAGCGACATCGTGGTCGTGCGCCAATGAGTGCGCGGGTGCCCCCGAAAGTTCCGGCAAGGACCAACAGGTCGCGCAACCGCACGCAGTTCAACCTGCGTGGACGGCTGCTTCTCGTCGTCGGCACGTTGGGCTTGTGTTCGCTGGCGCTGGTCGGGCGCGCGGTGGATCTGCAGCTGATCGACAACGCGTTCTACCGGGCGCAGGGCGATGAACGCTTCCTTCGCGAGATCGCCATCCCGACATCGCGCGGAATGATCACCGACCGCAATGGCGAACCGCTGGCGGTGTCCTCGCCAGTGGAGTCGCTGTGGGCCAACCCGCAGGAGCTGCTGAAGAATCCAGCGCGCCTGCCGCAACTGGCGCAGGCGTTGGGCGTGTCGGCCGATGAACTGACCCGCAAGGTCAGCCAGCGTTCGGGTCGCGAGTTCCTGTGGTTGAAGCGACGGATCAATCCCGATGCGGCGCATGCCGTACTGGCCCTCAATATCCCCGGCGTGTTTTCCAGGCGCGAATTCCGGCGCTTCTATCCACAGGGCGAAGCGCTGGCGCATGTCATCGGCTCCACCAACATCGATGACAACGGCCAGGAAGGATTGGAACTGGCTTTCGATGAGTGGCTGCGTGGCAAGCCGGGTGCGAAAAAAGTCATCCGCGACCGGCGCGGCCGGATCGTCGAAAACGTCGACCTGGTGCAGCCCGCCCAGCCCGGACGCGATCTGACGATCAGCATCGATCGCCGCATCCAGTTCCTGGCGTATCGCGAACTCAAGGAGCGCGTACAGGAGACGGGCGCGAGCAGCGGCTCGGCAGTGGTGCTGGATATCGCGACGGGCGAGGTACTGGCGATGGCCAACGTGCCGTCGTTCAATCCAAACGCCGTGGACCAGGGCGCGCGCGATGCACATCGCAACCGTGCCGTGACGGACCTGCTGGAGCCGGGTTCGACGATGAAGCCGCTGACGGTCGCCGCGGCGCTCGAGGCGGGCGTGATCACGCCGCGTAGCACGTTCGACACCAATCCCGGCTGGATGCCCAACGGGCGCTACCGAACGACCGACACCACCAATCACGGCGTTCTGGACACCACCGGCGTCATCACCAAGAGTTCCAACGTCGGCGCCGCGAAGATCGCCCTGCGCCTCAACAACGAGCAGTTCTACAGCTTCGTGCGACGCATGGGCTACGGCGAAAGCACGCATAGCGGCTTCCCGGGCGAGGCGTCGGGATTGTTTCCCTCGCCGTCGCGATGGAGTGGAACGAGCAAGCAGACCATGGCCTACGGATACGGCCTGTCCGTTACGCCCTTGCAGATCGCGCGCGTCTACGCCGCGCTGGCCAATGGCGGCAAGCTGATCACGCCGAGTTTCGTCAAGGGTCAGCCGGGCCGCTCCACGCGCGTGCTCGACACGGCGTTGGCTCACGAAGTGCTCAAGATGATGCAGACAGTCACCGAACCGGGAGGTACGGCCTACCCGCAAGGCACCATCCTGGGCTATCACGTCGCCGGAAAGACCGGCACCGCGCGCAAGGCCAGCGGCGGCGGATATTCGCGCCAGTACGT
>JAQGOI010000259.1 GCA_028293685.1 Lysobacteraceae bacterium
ACGCCGACGGTTTCTCGGTGAGCATCACGCCCGCGCCCTGCGTGCCTTCATTGAGCTTGATCACGTGCGGCGGCGGGCCGAGCATCGACAACAAGTCGACCGTGTCATCGGGATTATCGCCAAACACTGTCACCGGCAACCCGATCCCCTGTGCCGCCAACAGCTGGTGGCAACGCAGCTTGTCGCGTGCGCGTGCGATCGCATCGGACGAATTGGGCGTGTACGTGCCCATCAATTCAAACTGCCGCAGCACGGCAGTCCCATAGCGGGTGATCGACGCGCCGATCCTTGGCACGACCGCCGCGTAGCCGGCAATCGGGCGGCCCTTGTAATGCATGTCGAAACCCTCGGAACTGATGCGCAGGTAGCAGCGCAACGGATCGAGCACGCGCACGCTGTGGTTGCGTTCGCGCGCGGCTTCGACCAGGCGGCGCGTCGAATACAGCTTGCTGTTGCGCGACAGGATCGCCAGTTTCATGCGCGTTGCTCGAGGTGCCGCGGGGGGCGGTTGTGGAGAAACGAGCATGACGGGTCGACCGTGAACATGCCTTCCAGGGCCGTGCGACCCAGAAGCATCGGAAATCGCATGTCGCGCCGGTCGCACAGGTTGATCTCGATGTCGCGCTGCGCACCGGCGATCTGCAGCAACGTACGCACGAAGATGCGCTGGCAGCGATGTCCGCCGGAATCGACCACCGCGCGCTCGTCGGCGATCCGCGCGCTCGCCTCGATCGGCAAGGTGCCTGTCTTTCCCGGAGTCAACTGGAAACCGACCCATGGCGCTCCGCCGTCATGGAAGCGCCAATGCCGATCGACATGCAACGCGGAGCTGCGCGCACCGGTGTCGATCTTCGCGCGCAGTCGCGCGACGCCGAGTTCGGGAAGCGACAACCATTCCCGCCAGCCAAGTTCGATCATGAGTGGGATCCGTCCGCAGGCCAGCGTTGACAAGGGACAAACGGCGCACCGCAACGGGAGCGCCACCGGAGTGCCCGCGATCAGCATCTGACGCGGCGATGATGGAGCGGGCGAAGGGAATCGAACCCTCGTCAGTAGCTTGGGAAGCTACAGCTCTGCCATTGAGCTACGCCCGCGAGCCGCAGAGTCTATGCCGCGCGGTCGCGAGGTGGCAATTGCCGACTGCAAGTGGGCGCACGCGTTACGTGCCCGCCACAAATGCGTGAAACGCGCCTTCCGGACCGGGCAGGGTTCTCCCCGCCCGGGCAACGGTTGTCACTAGAACTTGCTGCCAACCGTTGCGAACACGCTGGCGTCGTTGCCCCCGCGCTGTGCAACGGTGGCGCTGACGCCAAGGTTGGCGTCGAGGCCGAAGACCTGAGTGCGCGCGCCCACCATCAGCGTGCCGTAGTTGCGGTCGTAATCCACGCCCGGCACCGCATACGGCATGGTCCCCGGGATGGACTGCACCTGTGCGAACGCCTCATCGGGCGACCGCCGGAATTCACGGTCCCAGGTCAAGCGGGCGTACGGCTGCACGTGGTCGTTGATCCGATAGCTCGCCTGCCAGCCCAGGCTTCCGATCAGCGAGTTGAAGTGCTGGTCCGGATACGCCAAAGAGGTCGACAGGTCGGGATCGCTCTCGGCAAACCCATCGACGCTGATGTGCTGCGACAGGATCGACGCCACCGGGCCGTGTCGCAATGCACCGCTGACGAAATCCCAGCCGGCGTTGACGCCGGCACTGACATTGCTGCCGTTCGTCGAGCCATGGTGCGTGCGCGTGGCCGGTCCGAGCTGGACATCACGATCGGTGCTGAAGCCCAGGCGGCTGTAACTGACCTGGCCGTTCACCCAGGCCGCATTGCCGGTCCAGCCGACGAATCCGCCCAGGCTCGCGTCGGTCTGGCTGAAGCTGCCCATCGCGTGGCCCCAGTCGAGGCTCTGGCGGCCGTAGCCTGCAAATGCGCCATACACCACGCTGCCACTCGCCCAGTCGACGCCCGCGGTGAGAGTCGGGCCGGCGCCGTCATAGCGGTCGCCCTGTCCATAACGCTGGAAGTCGCCGCGCAGATCCGCCCACCAGCGCATGCCGTCGGCAGTCTGTTTGTCGCCACCCAGATGCGCCGCCACGCGATCGGCGCGCGCGCGTCCGACCATTTCGGCCGAGTGCGGCAACACGGCGATCTGGCCGGGCGCCTCGAGGATCGAAACCGCGTACTGCGCCAGCAAGGCATGCGACGCCGTGGAAGGATGCACGCCGTCGGCAAATGCATAGGTCTGCGCGGCGTTGGGATCGACGAAATTGGCGGGGTTGCAGCCCAGCGCCGGCGCCGCACCACAGGCCGGCGTGGTGACGTTGGTGAACCCATAGGTGCCCGGGTCAGCCGAGATCTCGCGCAGGAAATGGAAGACGTCGAGCGGAATCACGCGGAGTCCGGCGGCCTGCAGGCCGCCGAACAACGTGGCGTTGTAGGCCTCCGACAGCTGCGTCAGTCCGGCCGAGCCGGCAGCGCCTTGGGACAGGCCGAACGGCGTCAGGCCGATGTCGGGCATGGTCGGCACGAGCACATAGCGGGCGCCGGCGCTTTCCAGCGTCCCCACCAATCCGACTTCGGCACCGGCGGCCCCCAGGAACTGCGCCTGCGACGTCGCGCCGGCGAGGTAGAAGAACAAATCGTTCGCCCCACCCCAGACCGTGAACAACGCGTCCGGATTAGCCTGTCCACCATTGCCCGCCAGGTAGGCACCGACCTGGTTGGTCAGCGAAGGCGCGTACTGCGTGAAATTCGGCGCCGGCGGATAGCCCGGACCCGGGGAAACAGTGGCCCCACCGGCCGCAAAGTCGTCGCCGCTGCCCGCTGCGATACCCGTCGGTGTGAGCTGCCACGCCGGCGTGGCGTTGGTGCCATAGAAATCCGCCAGGAATTCCGCCCAGACCAGACCCGGATTGGTGGTGAAACGCGCCACGGTCGCCGCCTGCGGTCCGTTGCCGGCGACCAGTATCGGCTGGTAGAAGCCGCTGTCCGTCAGGCTGTCGCCAAAAAAGACGGTCTGGTCGAAATGCGTATAGGTCGAGTCGGTTTGCGCAAGGACCGGCATTGCGGCCAGTGCCAGTGCCGCTGCGAGAACGGTTCGGGAAAGGCGGAAAGATGGATGCATGCGGCACTCCTGGAGGATTTGCTGGGGACTTTGGGACGGGCCAATACGCCGCCGGATGGGTGATCCTTTCACGCCGTGCGGCCAGCCTCAAGTCGGCGCCTTCCGGGCACTGCTGCCGGTCGTGCGCGGATGGGACAATGCCGTCATGGACATCATGCTCAATGGCGATCGGGCGCCACTACCCGACCAGTGCACCATCGCCCGGTTGCTCGAGGACAGCGGCCTGGCCGCACGCCGCGTCGCAGTCGAAGTCAACGGCACGATCGTTCCCCGCGGCATCCACGCCACGACCGTGTTGAACGACGGCGATCGCGTGGAAATCGTGCACGCCCTTGGCGGCGGTTGAATCGCTGCGGCGTGGGGTGATTGCCGCGTCGCGCTAACATGTGCGGATGGAAAACGCCCCTGGTTTCAGCAGCAACGACCATCCACTGACCATTGCAGGAACGACCTACCGCTCGCGCCTGCTCACCGGCACCGGCAAGTTCCGCGATCTCGATGAAACCCGGCTTGCAACCCAGGCCGCGGGCGCCGAAATCGTCACCGTGGCGATCCGCCGCAGCAACATTGGACAGAACCCGGGCGAGCCGAACCTGCTGGACGTCCTGCCGCCCGACCGTTACACGATCCTGCCCAATACCGCCGGCTGCTACACCGCCGACGACGCGGTACGCACCTGTCGCCTTGCGCGCGAACTGCTCGACGGCCAGGCACTGGTGAAACTCGAAGTCCTCGGCGACCAGCGCACGCTCTTCCCGGACGTCGTGCAGACGCTCGCCGCCGCCGAAACCCTGGTGCACGACGGCTTCCACGTCATGGTCTACACGTCCGACGATCCGATCCTGGCCAAACGCCTGGAAGCCATCGGCTGCGTCGCGGTGATGCCGTTGGCTGCTCCTATAGGCTCCGGACTCGGCATCCAGAACCGTTACAACCTGCTGGAAATCATCGAAAACGCAACCGTGCCGATCATCGTCGACGCCGGTGTCGGCACCGCGTCCGACGCCGCCATCGCGATGGAACTGGGCTGCGACGGTGTCCTGATGAACACGGCCATTGCCGGAGCGCGCGATCCGGTCCGGATGGCGCGCGCCATGCGACTGGCGGTCGAGGCCGGTCGCGACGCCTTTCTCGCCGGCCGGATTCCACGCAAGCGCTACGCCAGCGCGTCGTCTCCCGTCGACGGCCTGATCGGGTGATATTTCGGCCGTCATTCCCGCGAAAGCCGGAATCCAGCGACTTTCGCCCTGTAGCCTCCGATGGGCATTGGTCCCGCTCACGTGGGAATGGCGAGCAAAGGCGTTGACCGATCCGTTCACCAGCGATGGTGCCAAAGCACCGCCCAAGCCGTTCACCGTGGAGGGCGGTCATCGCAAGATCCGCAGTTTCGTGCTGCGGCAAGGGCGCTTCACGCCGGCGCAGCAACGCGCCTTCGATGAGCTGTGGCCGCGGTTCGGGCTGGATTACACCGCGCGACCTCGCGACTTCGACGCCATCTTCGGCCGCCGCGCCGAGCGCGTGATGGAGATTGGCTTCGGCAATGGCGAGGCGCTGCGATATGCCACACAGCACGATCCCGCACGCGACATGATCGGTATCGAAGTGCACGCGCCAGGCGTCGGCCGCCTGCTCAATGCCCTGGCTGCAGACGATGCGCACAACGTGCGCGTGTACCACCATGACGCCGTCGAAGTGCTGGAGCACGAGATCGCCGATGCCAGCCTCGCGGAGATCCGGATCTATTTCCCCGACCCCTGGCACAAAAAACGGCATAACAAGCGTCGCCTCCTGCAGCCTGGCCTTGCAGCTCTGCTGACACGTAAATTGCGATCCGGGGGGCGCTTGCACCTCGCCACCGATTGGCACGACTATGCAGAGCAGATGTGGGACGTGCTCGACGCGACGCCGGGACTGCGTAATCGCGCCGGCCCGCGTGGGTATGTCGAACGCCCGGACTGGCGTCCGCAGACGCATTTCGAGACACGTGGCCAGAAACTCGGCCACGGCGTGTGGGACCTGCTTTATGACCGGGACTAGGGATCAGGGATTCGAGACCGAGATTGGATAAGCCCAACAAAAATCCCGGACACTCCGAAGGCGCTCGTGACGCGGACATGCGTGCGAGCGTGGTGTCGAATCCCGAATCCCCAATCCTCAATCCCGGCTCCTGATGGAGACCGCGCTGACGCTCACCACCGACATGAAGCTCGTGCTCGGGCTGGTGGTCTTCATGATGGCGATGTTCCTGTTCGAGCGCATCCGCGCCGATGTCATCGCGCTGGTCGTGCTGATGCTGCTCGGCCTGACGCGCCTCGTCGCCCCCGACCGCCTGTTCAACGGCTTTTCCAGCAACGCGGTGATCAGCGTGATCGCGACCATGATCCTGGGCGCCGGCCTTGATCGCACCGGCGCGCTCAACCGGCTCGCCGGCTGGTTGTTGCGCCGCGCGCACGGCGTCGAAAAACGCCTGTTGCTGCTGACCACCGCGATCGCCGGAATGAACTCACCGCTGATGCAGAGCCCGGCGGTCATGGCGCTCTACATGCCCGTCGCATCGCGACTGAGTTCGCGGACCGGACTGCCGCTGTCGCGCTTCCTGCTGCCGATCGCCGCGGCGATCATCATGGGCAGCAGCCTGACGATGGTCGGCAGCTCGCCGCTGATCATGCTCAACGACCTGCTCGTTTCAGCCAACGGCAATCTTCCCTCCGGCGTGGCGACGCTGCAGCCACTGAAGATGTTCGCGCCATTGCCGATCGGCTTGCTGCTGCTCGCCACATGCCTGGTGTACTTCCATTTCTTCGGCGACAAGCTGCTCGAAGGCGCGAGCGACGATTCCGGCGTGACCCCGGCGCGCACCCAGAGTTACTTCGCCAAGACCTACGGCATCGAGGGCGATGTCTTCGAGTTGACGGTCACCGCCGACAGCCCGCTGGTCGGCATGTCGCTGGGCGAAGTCGAAACGCTGCATGGAGCGCCGTTGCTGCTGGCGCTCAAGACCGGCAACGAGTCGCGCCTGGCACCGCCTGCCGACGCGCGCATCTGGGTCGGCAGCGTGCTCGGGGTGATGGGCCCGAAGGAACAGGTGACCGATTTTTCGCAAAATAATTTTCTGCGGCTCGCGACCCGGCTGCGCGAATTCGGCGACCTTTTCAACCCGAGCCGGGCCGGCATTTCCGAAGCCGTGGTGCCGCCGACGTCACGCTTCATCGGCAAGACCATCGCCGAGTTGCAATTGCGCAAGCAGCAGGGCATCAGCCTGCTGGCAGTCAACCGCGAGACGGATGTCCTGCACGACAACATCCGCAAGCTGACGGTTCGTGCCGGCGACATGCTGGTGCTGCACAGCGTCTGGACGGATCTGGCACTGGCAGCCGCGAACAAGGATTTCGTCGTCGTCACCGACTATCCGAAAGGCGAGCAACGGCCGCACAAATTCAAGGTTGCGATGGTGATCTTCGCCTTGACCATCCTGCTGGCGTTGAGCTCGCGCATTCCCGTCTCAATCGCCCTGATGACGGGCGTGGTCGGCATGCTGATCAGCGGCGTGCTGACGATCGACGAGGCCTACGCGTCGATCAGCTGGCGCACGGTGTTCCTGATGGCTTCGCTGATACCGCTGGGCTGGGCCGTGGATTCCACGGGCGCGGCGGCCTGGGTGGCAGGCGGCGCGATGGACCATCTGCCGCAAGGCACCGCACCCTGGCTGCTCGAGGTCGTGATCGCGCTGCTGACGGCGTTGTTCGCCATCGTGATCGGCAACATCGGATCGACGATCGTCATGGTGCCGCTGGCCATCAACCTGGCATTGGCGGTCGGTGGCAATCCCACCGCGTTCGCGTTGATCGTTGCGTTGTCGGGATCCAGCAACATCGTGGCCGTGTCCAATCCCGTCGTCTCGATGATCGGCGGACCCGGCGGCTACAACACGCGCACCCTTTGGCGGATCGGAGTGCCATTGGTGCTCGCCTATCTGGTGGTGATGCTGATCGGGGTCAACGTCCTGTACTGAAGGCCGCTGGTCGGATCACCCAGCTGCAGAGTGCAATCGATCCTGATCACGGAGATTTCGGTTGCTGCGCGAGGTCAAGCACCAGCAGGCCGTCTTCCGTCGATACCGCGACAGCGCGCAGTCGTTCGCCAAGACACGGCCCGGCGACACAGCGGCCTTGGTCGGTTTCGAAGCTGGCGCCATGCACCGCGCACACCAGCAGGCAGTCCCTGCTCATGAGAAAGCGCCCAGGCGACCAGTCCAGGCGACGTCCCGCGTGCGGACAGACGTTGTGCCACGCACGCAGCCGATCGCCTTGGCGATACACGATGAGCGAGGCGTCCTCGCCATCGATGGCCGTTTCCACCGCCGTCAGGACGCCATCGGGAATGTCCACCATGGCGCCAAGCACTGTCCTGGTCAGCATTCGTTGTGCGTCGTCCGGAAGGTTTAACGAACTACTCACACCTTGGAGCCACCTTGGTCCGATACTGCCGATTCGGTCATTCGACCGCATTCTGTCATGACACCCCCGCAATGGTCGCTCACGTCTTTCGCTTCGATACCAGCCGCCTCCACGCTGCGTTCGCACCACGCAAGCCCCGTCACCCACTCGCCCGCGTTGCCGTCGGCCTGCTCGGCCTCGGCGTGCTTGC
The DNA here is from genome assembly GCA_028293685.1 of Lysobacteraceae bacterium. Taxonomy (GTDB): domain Bacteria; phylum Pseudomonadota; class Gammaproteobacteria; order Xanthomonadales; family Xanthomonadaceae; genus Cognatiluteimonas. Next base: position 7,768 of record JAQGOI010000259.1, read on the forward strand.
GTTGCTGGTGGTTTTCAGCGTCTTTGTCGGCATCGGCATGCTTGCCATCGGCCTGGCGTACCGGTTGACGCGTGGGCGCACGCCCGCGATCGACCGTCGCTCTCCGATGCCCGCGCGCGTCGTCGACGGTGAATACCGCGTCGTCGGAAAAACCGTCCTGCCGTCGGCCTGATCGCCCGCATGCGCAGTGTCGTGGCGCCCGATCTGCCACGCATTCCGGTCAAGGGCGGCGGCACATTCCAGGTCCATCGCATCTATTGCGTCGGTCGCAACTTTGCCGATCACGCGCGCGAAATGGGTGCGACGGTGGCGGCATCGGCAGCCGAGCGCGGGCATCCGGTGTTCTTCCTCAAGCCTTCGGATGCGGTGGTGATCGACGGTGTCGTGCCCTACCCGCCGGGCACCCGTGAATTGCATCATGAAGTCGAGCTGGTCGTCGCCTTGGGTCGCGACGCTCCGCCAGGCGAAGTGACTGCGGCCGTCGCGCAGTCGTTGGTCTTCGGGTTCGCGGTCGGGCTGGACCTCACGCGAAGGGATCTGCAGGCGGCCGCCAAAGCCAAGGGCTTGCCCTGGGATACCGGCAAGGCGTTCGATCACTCTGCTCCGATCAGCGAGATCGTACCTGGCGCCGGCATCGACATCAGGGCACTGTCGCTGTCGCTCACCGTCAATGGCGAGCGTCGCCAGCATGGCGCACTGTCGGATCTGATCTGGGATGTCGAAGACATCCTGGGCGAACTCTCGCAGCTCTATGCGCTGCGCGCTGGCGACCTGGTGTTCATGGGCACGCCGGCCGGAGTCGGACCGTTGCAGGTGGGCGACACGTTTTTCGCCGCCCTGGATGGCGTCGTCGAACTGCACGGCCGCATCGCCCCGGTGCCGCGCTAGGTCGCGCAGCCCGACCCAAGGCCTTTTCAGCGGAGAACGCATCATGGGCATGATCAGTGAGTTCAAGGAATTCATCTCGAAGGGCAGCGTCGTCGACCTGGCAGTCGGCGTGGTGATCGGTGCTGCCTTCGGCAAGATTGTCACCGCGCTGGTCGATGGCATCGTCATGCCGATCGTCGGCGTCGCGCTCGGCGGTGTCAGCGTTTCGGACTGGAAAGTCGTGCTGAAGCCGGAGACGGTCGACGCCGCAGGCAAGAAGGTGGCCGAAGTCGCCGTGCAGTACGGCATGTTCATCCAGACCCTGATCGATTTCCTGATCATCGCGCTGGTCATCTTCATGGTGCTCAAGGGCTACAACCGCATGCGCAAGCCGCCAGTCGAAGTCGTGGTCGCGCCCACGGAGGACGTGCTGCTCCTGCGCGAGATCCGCGATTCGCTTCGGCGATAGCAGGCCATTCCGGGGCCGCGTCACCCCGACCCTTCAGCGCACCGCGCGCAAAATCCAGAGCGATTCGGGGAGACCGTTGTCCGGATCGCGGATGCGCACCGCCATCGCCCTGGAAAACCCCGCGCTGCGCATGCGCGCAAGCAGATCCCATGCAAAATGGTGGAAGCACAACACGCCGCCGCCGAGCGGGTCGCCGTGATATTCCGGAACCTGCAGGTGTTCGACTTCACCATCGCCGTCGACGCGCGCCAGTTCGATGCTGTCGGCCTGGTCGCAGTAGAACGGCACGGTCAGGATCAGGTGCCCGCCCGGACGCAGCACCCGCGCGAACTCCACGAGCGCACGTTGCACGTCCGGAACGTGCTCGAGCACATCCAGGGTCGCGATCGCGTCGAGCGACCGGTCCGCGAATGACAGGTGGGTGATGTCCTCGCGATGCAGCCATTCGAAATGGCCGTAACGCCACAGCCAGAGCCAGAGCTTGAGGCGCTGCCTGGTGGACCCGGTGAATTCGCTGCCCTGCAGACGGCAGCGCTTTTTCATTGCGAAATAGAAATGGCTGGCCTGCTCGGTAACGTAGAGCCTGCTGCCCGTTTCGATTTCCTCCAGCAGCAGTTGTGCGACGGCGCGCTGGCGGGCGTTGTTCAGGCAGTTCGGACACAGCAGCGATTCCCGGAACGACACCATTCCCCGTCCGTTGTCGGTACAGATGAACTGGCAGCGGATCCCGCACAGCACGCAGTCGCCGGCAACCGGTTCAGTGATCAGCGCTTTTGACAGCGCCACGTTGGCAACGTGCTGTACCGCCAGTTCCCGGCGGTGATCGGCCTGCCACTGCAGCCACTCGGCCTGGGTTTCGAACTGCTGGATCTCCGCGGTCATCGATTCCGGCGCCACTCGGCCAGCAGGACGGCCGTGGCCGCTGCGACGTTGAGGCTTTCAACGGTGCCACTTCCGGGAATGGATACGCGCAGATCGCACATCGCCGCAAGCGCCGCCGAGACACCTTCGCCCTCGGCGCCGATGACATACACCATGCGCTCGGGCACCGGTGTCGAAAACAACGCGGTGCCGCCTCGGACCACGGTTGCTGCGAGCTGGAAACCTGCGCCATGCAGCTGAGCGATGGCATTGTCCTCCCGACCCAGGCGCACGAAGGGCACGTG
>JAQGOI010000274.1 GCA_028293685.1 Lysobacteraceae bacterium
CAACGCATTCTGGCGGTGGGGCCCATGCGCCTGACCCGCGTCCATGTGCCGACGGAACTGGCCGTCGGCGCGACCCTCGCGTTACCCGAAACCGCAGCGACGCACCTGCTGCGGGTGCTGCGACTGCAACCGAATGATCGCTGCGTATTGTTCAACGGTGACGGCTGCGACTACGCCGCGCGCATCGTCACCGCCGGCAAGCGCGATGCGACGGTGGAGATCCTGTCGGCGCACGCGTTGACCAACGAATCGCCGCTGCAGATAACCCTGCTGCAGTCGCTGGCGCGTGGCGAAAAAATGGATTGGATCCTGCAGAAGGCGACGGAACTCGGCGTGCAGGCGTTCGTCCCGGTCAACAGCGAGCGCAGTGAAGTGCGGCTTGGGGACGACCGCGTCGACAAACGCCTCGCGCACTGGCGTGGCGTCGTGATCGCGGCCTGCGAGCAGAGCGGGCGCGCATGGGTGCCGACAGTCGTCGCGCCGCAGTCGATGTCCGACGCGCTCGATGCGTTGACGACGACCGTGCGCTGCCTGCTCGATCCGGAAGCCACGCAGGCCATTGCGGAGTTTGCGCTGCCGCAAAGCCGGTGCGTGCTGGCCGTGGGCCCTGAAGGCGGCTGGTCGCCGCGCGATCGGATGATGTTGCATGCGGCGGGATTCATCGGGTTGCGCCTGGGACCGCGCATCCTGCGTACCGAGACTGCCGGCATCGCCGCCATCGCGGTCCTGCAGTCGCGCCATGGCGACCTGGGCATCCCGCCGGATTGAGCCGGCGGCTTAAGCGGCTGCCGACAGCGCCTGGCCGATCAGCAGTTCGATCTGCTCCAGATCAGGGAGCAATGCCTCGTCGTCGTTGAGCAGCACGCGCGCACGGACGCCCGCGGGTAGCGGAACGTCGGAATCCCGCGCCGCGAGCGCGTCGCGCGAAACGGTCACCAGCCGAGGGAAACCCTGCGTCAGCAACGCGAAGAACGGCGCTTTTGCATTGCCGCCCAACGCCTTGAGGATGATCACCTTGCTGCCGAGCCCGCCTTTTTCCTCGGCAATACCCGACAGGCGCGCGAATGCGATCAGCGGCAGCTGCCAGCCGCGCCAGCGGATGCGGCCGAGCAACCAGTCCGGTGCGTCGTCCACCGGCTCGGGATCGGCGAAAGAAAGAACTTCGGCGATGGTTGCGTTCGGCAGGAGCAGGCGTGCGCCTGCCACCTGGATCAGCACACCGCGGATATCGTTGCTGGTAATAGCGCTCATGAATGATCTCAGGACGGCCAGCGCGCGGCCAGTTGCTTGGCCAATGCGGCAGGTGTTGCGGACTGGCCGCCTCGCGCCACCAGTGCTTCGGAAGCAGCAGCGTCGAAGCAGCCTTCAGAGGACTGGCCAGCAACGAGCGCACCACGGATGCCATGCGCCAGGGCGGCGTCGACGCTATCCGGATCGCTGCCGCTGAGCATGACGATGGCACTGTCGGTTGATGGCAGGCTGGCCATCAGTCCGTCACTGCCCTGGGCGAAATGCAGGCCCTCGGGTTGCATCACGAGGCCGACATCCCCGGGCAGTACGTAGACGTGTCCACGCTCGAGCGCGATGCCCACTTCAGCCAGTCGAACCGGCATGGTGGTGGCGCGCTGCATCTGCCGGACGAGGTTGTCATGGCGCGCGCCTTCGAGCCGCTGCTTGATCAGCACCGCACGTGAAAATGTCGCGGGCAAGTCGGCAAGCAACTGCCGCACGGCATCCGGGCCGCCGATGCCGGCCAGCACGAGGACCGCGCCGTCCTGGCTGGCGACGCGCGACGGGCGGACGTCTTCCAGCTGCATATCGGCAATGCGCAGCTCCAGCGCATCCAGGTCCATGCGAAAGCGTTCGGTACTCGCCGCGGGGTCGTGCAGCGCCGGCTTGTCGCCTTCGATCTGGCCGTCGGGCACCGCATGCGGGGTTGTTTCGTGCGCCTGGGCTTCGAACGCGTTGATGTCGAACGAAAACGCGCCCGACGTCGACGTCGCACTTTCTTCATTCGTCGGTTCGAATTCGGCCAGCGTCGGGTCGAACGGATGCGGCGCGTGCGCGGCCAGCGGCCGGTCCTCGGGGACGTCGAGCGATGCCACGGCGATTTCGTCCAGGAACGAACTCAGGTTGCCATTGCTTTCGGGACGCTGGTACACGTCCAGCGGCGCGCTCATTTCCGCGGTCATTTCGATGTCGGCGTCGATCTCCGCGCCGGGTGGCAAAACGTGTTGATGACGGTTGAGCTTCGCGGCAAGGTGCCGCGCCCAGCGCGCCGCATCCCATCCCTGGCGTTGGGCGGCCAGCTCGGCCTCGTCGAATATGACCGTGATGCCCGGATCGGCAAGCAGGGAGTCGTAACGCTCCAGAGCATCGTCGACCATCGGTTCCAGCGCGATCAGGATGGCTTGGGCGCGGGCCGCGCGGACGCCGGCAACATCCGAGTCGGCAGGATCGGCGATCAGGACAATGTCCGCGCCCGCTTCCTGCAACGCCGCCTGTAGCCGCTCGCAGGCGACTCCCGGACGAGCCAGTAACGCCACGCGTGTCGGAGTGTCCGTCAGTGCACCGGCATTCATGCCGGTTCCCGATCGGCTTCTTCCAGCGCGAGCAGCTCGAACACGTTCCGGAGCAGCTCGTGCTCCTGGTAGGGCTTGCCCAGGTAGCGCTGCACACCGATCTCGAATGCACGTTGGCGATGCTTCTCGCCGGTACGCGAGGTGATCATGATGATCGGCACATCGCGCAACCGCGGATCGGCCTTCATCTGAGTCGCCAGTTCGTAGCCATCCATGCGCGGCATTTCAATGTCGAGCAGCATCAGGTCCGGCACGCGCTCAGCCATGCGCTCGAGCGCATCGATGCCGTCCTTCGCGGTTCCGACTTCGAAGTTGTTGCGCTCCAGTACGCGGCCCGTGACCTTGCGCATCGTGACCGAGTCGTCGACCACCATCACCAGCGGAACCTTGCGGGCTTCCACCACCGGTGCCGGGGCAAAATCACGCGGCAACGTGGCCTGGCGACGCACGAGCGGAGCGACGTCGAGGATGACCACGACTCCGCCATCGCCCATGATCGTGGCGCCGAAGATGCCCGGAACCGACGCGACCTGCGGGCCGACCGGCTTGACGACGATTTCGCGGTTGCCGATGACCTGGTCGATCGTGACGGCCGCGCGCAGGTCGCCGGAGCGGACGAGCAGCAAGGGCATCTGCAGCTGGCCTTCGGCCTTGGCTGGGGCATGGCCAAGCAGCAAGCCCAGATCGTGCAGGACGTAGTCCTCGCCACCGTAGGCGTAGAGCGCGCCGGCCTTGCCCAGCTCGTCGCGCGCGATCCGCCCGACGCCGCGTACCGAGGCGATCGGTACGGCGAAACTGGTATCGCCGATCCGCACGAATACGGCCTGCGTGACCGCCAGCGTCTGCGGCAGGCGCAGTACGAACGTGGTGCCCTGGCCCGCCCTGGAATGAATGTCGAGCGCGCCACCGAGCTGGCGGACTTCGCTGGCGACCACGTCCATGCCGACACCGCGCCCGGCAAGCCGGCTGACCTCGTCGACCGTGGAGAACCCCGGCTCGAAGATCAGCATGTCCAGATCGCTGTCGGCCACGCGCGCGTCGCTGCGGATCAATCCGCGCTCGACCGCGCGCTTGTGGATCGCTCCGCGATTCAGGCCGGCGCCGTCGTCGCTCACTTCGAGCACGACTTCCGAACCCTCGCGGCGCACCACGATGCGTACGACGCCCTCTTCCGGCTTGCCCGCCTTGCGGCGCTGTTCGGGCGACTCCAGTCCGTGCGCAACCGCGTTGCGCAGCATGTGTTCCAGGGGCGCCGTCATGCGCTCGAGCACGTTGCGATCAAGTTCGCCCTGCGCGCCGTCGAGCTTGAGCTGGACCTGCTTGCCGGTATCGGTTGCGGCCTGGCGAAGCACACGGCGCAGACGCGGCACAAGGCCGTCGAAAGGCACCATGCGCGTGCGCATCAGGCCTTCCTGCAACTCCGAGCTCACCCGCGACTGCTGCAGGAGCAGCGTTTCGTACTGGCGGGTCAGGTCGTCCATCGACACTTGCAGCGATGTCAGATCAGCTTCGGACTCGGCCAGGCCGCGCGACAGTTGCTTCAGCTTCTAGAAGCGATCGAGTTCCAGCGGATCGAAGGTTTCGTCGGCGTTCTCGTTCTCGCGCTGGTAGCGCGCGATGATCTGCGCCTCGGTTTCGCTGTCCAGGCGCCGCAACTGATCGCGCAGGCGCAGGTTGGTCTGCTCCATCTCGACCATTGCACCGCGGAACGCGCCCAGCTGCTGCTCGAGGCGCGCGCGATAGATCGCGACTTCACCGGCGTAGTTGACGAGACGATCCAGCAGGTCGGCGCGGATGCGGACCTGTTCCTGTGGCGCGCGCACCCCGATGTCGTCATCGTCATGCAGCGGCGCATCGCTGATCGGTGCCGACAGCGGCTTGAGTTCCTGGATCTTGTGTTCGACGCGCGGTGCGGGGACCGGCGTCGCGCGCCGTTCAGGATCGACCCCGTGACGTCCGGTAATGCCGACGCGATCTTCGAATTCGCTGATCAGCTGCACCGGCAGGCCGATCGCACGTCGCGCCGCGACGCGGGTGAGCATGCCATGCAGGCGGTCGAAGCCACGCTCGAGCAACGGGATGCCGTCGCGACCGAGTTCGCTGCGTTGCTCGACCACCGCCTCGAGCAGCGATTCCATGACATGGCCGAGTTCGCCCACGGCCATGATGCCGGCCATGCGCGCACCGCCCTTGATCGTATGCAGGTCACGCTGCAGCCCGACAAGGGGTTCGCGTTCGGAGGGCGCATTGCGAAGCTGTGCGAGCAAGCCATCGGAATGGTCGAGCAGATCGACGCTTTCCTCGACGAAGATGTCGACAAGCTCGGCATCGAGATCAGACAGATCCAGCGGTTCGTCCGGATCCTCCGCGTTGACAAGCGCTTGTGCCAGCAGGCGTTCAACCGCGCGGCCACGCTCGACGTCGTCATTGGCAGCGTCGGATTGGGCTTGGGCGGCACGTTCGGCTTCGACGCGGTCAGCCTCGGTCCGCTCGAGTTCGGCGCGCTCGTTTGCAACACGTTCGGCGTCTGCACGCTCGAATTCAACACGCTCGAATTCAACACGTTCGGCTTCGACGCGCTCGGCTTCGGCACGTTCGGCTTCGGCACGTTCGGCTTCGGCGCGTTCGGCTTCGGCGCGTTCGGCTTCGGCGCGTTCGCCTTCGGCGCGTTCGGCTTCGGCAGTTTCCCGTGCGACGCGCGCCTGCTCTGCATA
>JAQGOI010000336.1 GCA_028293685.1 Lysobacteraceae bacterium
CCGCCTGGACGATGATCTGATTGGCGACGAGATGGGTGTTGAAGGCGTCGAGGAACGCGGGAATCTCGGCCGACAGGACCGGACCGCCGGGCGGACCGCCGGTATTGTTGACCAGGATCTGCACGGCCCTGCCCGAGACGAGCGCCTGGATCTGGCTGCGCAGCGAATGGGCGTCCGCGAGGTCGGCGGCGATCCAGCCGTGTCGCTGGCCTTCGGCGCAGGGCAAGGCAGTCACGGCAGCCTGCAATGCGTCGGCGCGGCGCGCCAGCAGGGTAACGTCGGCACCGAGCAGCGCGAGTTCGTGCGCAGCCGCCCGACCGATCCCCTCCGAACCGCCGCAGACGAGCGCGTGCTTGCCGCCGAGTTGCAGGTCCATGTCAGTCTTCCTTTAGTGCGTCGGGCAGGCGTGCGCGCATCAATTGTGCAACCTCACGGCTGGCTTCGCGTGGTTGCGATGCAAGCGCTTCCGCGACGCTGGCACGATTGGCCAATGGATGGTTCTGGTTGAGCTTGAACTTCAACTGGACCTTGTCGACGACCAGCCGGAACCCGGTGATGCCGCGCAACTGGCTGCGGAGCTCATCGCGTTCATGGTCGTACCGCCAGTCGCTGCCCGCACGCGACTCGTGCTGGTGTGTCAACTCACCGACAAGGGCGCCAAGTTCAGCTTCACCCTGGAAGATACTGAGCTGGCCTTCGAGGTGCGCGACGGCATAGTTCCATGTCGGCACGCGCGCGGCCGGCTCCTTGTCCGGATACCACGCCGGTGAAACATAGGCGTGGGGTCCGTTGACGATGACGGTTGCGCGGCCGCCGTCGCGACCCTGTGGGTTGGCACGGGACCAGTGGCCTCGCAGCAGAATCTCCTCACCCATCCGCTGGTAGAGCACTGGCAGATGATTCACCACTGGATTCCCGTCGCGCACGGTCACCAACGTGACGAAATTGTCCCGCGCGACGAGCTTGTCCAGCGCGACCAGGTCGGTTTCGACGAACGAGCGTGGCAGGTACATCGCGCTCAGCGACGCTCGCCGAGCGCCTGGAACATCTTCGCGCGCAACGCCTCATCGCTGTCGGCGTGCGGGGGCTGGACTTCGTCCAGGGCAAAGCCACGCGTTTGCGCGTCGTCGGCATCAAGCCCGTCGAACGAAACGAATTCGGCGTCCATCAGGGCCGCGCGCGCCGTGTCCTCACTGTCGTAGGCAAGGGTATTTCCGTCGCTGTCGAACACTTCCGCCGTGCCGGCATCGCGCACGCGCAGGCGTGCCCACACCACCGTGCGTCCCAACGTCGCCAGCCACCATTCATCGGTCATGCGATCACCGCTGAGACGGCCCACAACAATCCCGCGAGCGTCAAACCGAGCAGGATCACCAGTAGTGAAATCCGCGCCGGCGTGGCGAGCCCGCTGAGCGATGGATCACGAACCTCGCGGTAGCCGCCACGCAGCAGCCACGCCAATGCCATCGGCTTGAGGAAGGCGCCCTGACCCAGGTATGTCGCGATGCCCTGCTGGCGATCACGGACATGCACCAGCGTCAGCGGCCAGAAGATGACGAATGCCGTTGCGCCGGCAATGGCGATCGCGACGAACAACAGCGCAAAGAACAGGACGACATCGGCGCTCATCTCAGAACTCCGCCTGCCCCGGCGCGCGCGGGTAGGGCAGCGCATCGCGGATGTTCGACAACCCGCAGACGTACACCACGAGGCGCTCGAATCCGAGGCCAAAGCCGGCGTGCGGCACCGTCCCGTAACGACGGAAGTCGCGATACCAACCGTAGTGTTCGCAATCCAGTCCGAACTGCGCCATGCGCTTGTCCAGCACGTCCAGCCGCTCCTCGCGCTGGCTGCCGCCGATGATTTCGCCGATGCCCGGCGCCAGCACGTCCATCGCCGCTACCGTCTTGCCGTCATCGTTCAGGCGCATGTAGAACGCCTTGATGTGCTCCGGGTAATTGGTGACCACGACCGGGCGCCCGACATGCTGCTCTGTCAGCCAGCGCTCGTGCTCGGTCTGCAGGTCCAGGCCCCATTCGACCGGGAACTCGAATTTCTCGCCCGATTTCTGCAGCAGGGCGATCGCATCGGTGTAATCGATGCGCTCGAACGGCGCGTTGACGAATGCTTCCAGCCGAGTGATCGCATCGGGCTGCACCCGCTCGGCGATGAAGGCCAGGTCATCCTCGCGTTCGTGCAGTACGGCGCGGAACAGGTATTTCAGGAAGTCTTCGGCCAGCGCTGCGTTGTCGGCGAGGTTGGCGAAGGCGACCTCCGGCTCGATCATCCAGAATTCGGCCAAATGGCGGGTGGTATTGCTGTTCTCCGCGCGGAACGTTGGACCGAACGTGTAGACCTTGCTCAGTGCCAGGCAATAGGCTTCGACGTTGAGTTGTCCGGAAACGGTCAGGAAGGTTTCCTTGCCGAAGAAATCCCGCGAGAAGTCGACGGCGCCCTCCTTGTCGCGCGGCAGGTTGGCCATGTCCAGGGTGGAGACGCGAAACATCTGGCCGGCGCCTTCCGCATCGGACGTCGTGATGATCGGCGTGCTGATCCACAGGAAACCGCCGTGGTGGAAGTAACGATGCACCGCCTGCGCCAGGCAGTTGCGGATGCGGGCGACCGCACCGAACAGATTGGTGCGCGGTCGAAGGTGTGCGACTTCGCGCAGGAATTCAAGCGAGTGCGCCTTGGGCTGGATTGGATAGGTTTCGGGATCTTCCACCCAGCCCACGACATCCAGGCTGTGCGCCTGGATCTCGAATTTCTGGCCCTGGCCCTGCGATGGGGACAACGTCCCCCTGGCGATCACCGCGCAACCTGCGGTGAGCCGCTTCACTTCCGATTCGTAGTTGGGCAGCGTCGCCGGTACGACGACCTGGATCGGCGCAAAACACGAACCGTCACTGACGTTGACAAACGACAGGCCGGCCTTGGAATCGCGCCGGGTACGGACCCAGCCGCGGACGGTGATTTCGCCGCCAACCGGCAATTTCCCCGCAAGCGCGTGTTCGACGCTGACCGTTGTCATGCCTTGATTTCCTGTCCGTCGGGGCCTATTTCGTGAACGTTGCAGTCTACCGGAGCGGCTGACACGGCGTCTTCCGGCTGCCTCATCCCTATACTGGCAAACATGATCACTCTCGCCCCCTCCGCACTCGAGCGCATCCGCGGCTATCTGGCCGAAACGTCGACGGCCATCGGCCTGCGCTTTGGCGTTCGGCGAACGGGCTGCTCGGGATGGGGTTATGCGGTCGAGCTGGCACGCGACGCGCGTGACGGCGATACGGTGTTCGAGTACGACGGTGTGCAGATCCGCGTCGACCCGGACAGCCTGGCGCTGGTCGATGGCACGCAGATCGATTTCGTCAAAAGTGGCCTGAGCGAACAGTTCGTATTTCGCAATCCCAACGTCGCCGGCGAATGCGGCTGCGGCGAAAGCTTCACCACCGACGCCGACCGCGCGGCCTGAAGCCTCGCCCGACGGCAGGCCCACAACCTTCGGCACATTGGCGCGGCGGCCTGCAGCGTTAGACTCGACCTTCCATCCGGGGAGATGTGCCATGTTCCGCTCGCTCATGCTTGCCGCTGCGGTGGCGATGACCGTTGCCGCGCCTGCGCTTGCACAACCCGCTGATTCCACCCGGGCGTTGAACCAGCTGTTCGCGGACGAGTGGGAGCGCGGCATGGTCGAGTCGCCGGAAAGCGCCAGCGCCAATGGCGACAACCGCTACAACGATCGTTGGACCGACGAGACCCTGGCGGCGATCGCCAAGCGGGAAGGCGAGGATCGTGCGGCGCTCGCAAAGCTGCACACCATTGAACGAGCGTCGTTGGCGCCAGCCGACCAGCTCAATTACGACACCTTCGAGTGGCAGCTGCAGCGCGCGGTCGAGCGCCAGAAATTCCACGAATTCCTACAGCCGGTCAACCATCAGGGCGGCGTGCAGACGGCCGACGGGCTGGCTGAAGTCCTGCCGTTCGCCAGCGTCAAGGATTACCACGACTGGCTCAAGCGCATGGACGCCGTGCCGACGCTGGTCGACCAGACCATCGTGCTGATGCGCGAAGGCGCAAGGACCGGCAACGTGCCGCCGAAGGTCCTGATGCAGCGCGTACCGGCGCAGATCGCCGCACAGGTCGTCGACGACCCGACAAAGAGCCCGTTCTATCGGCCGTTCCTGAAATTCAGCGATGCCATTTCGCCGGGCGATCGCGCGACGCTCCAGGCGCACGCGCAGCAGGTGATCCGGGATCGGCTGGTGCCGGCGTATCGGCGATTTGCGGCCTTCGTCGACCATGAGTACCTGCCGAAAACCCGGGAGTCCGTCGCCGCTGCCGGTCTGCCCGATGGCAAGGCGTACTACGATTTTCTCGCGCGCTACTACACGACCACCGACCTGAGCGCGGCCCAGATCCATGCCATCGGTCTGAAGGAAGTCGCGCGCATCCGCGGCGAGATGGAGAAGGTGAAGGCGCAGACTGGATTCACGGGTTCGATGCCGGAGTTCTTCAACTACCTGCGCACGGATCCGCGGTTTTTCGAGAAGACGCCGGAGGCGCTGCTGATACATTACCGCGCGCTCGCCAAGCGCATCGATCCGGAACTGGTGAAGGTGTTCAAGATCATTCCGCGCCAGCCGTATGGCGTGCGCCCGATCCCGGACAACATCGCGCCGGATACCACGACGGCGTATTACCAGCAGGGCGCCAGCGACGGCAGCCGACCGGGCTACTACTACGTCAACCTCTTCAAGCCCGAAGTACGGCCGACGTGGGAAATGATGCCGCTGTCGCTGCACGAATCGGTGCCCGGACATCACTTCCAGTTCGCGCGGGCACTCGAGCTCCC
>JAQGOI010000345.1 GCA_028293685.1 Lysobacteraceae bacterium
TTGTAGGGCGTCTTGTCCTTGGCGAAACGCGTGTCGCGGTGCAGGCGGAACAGTGAACCGCCGACCGGCTTTGGATCGGCCCGGTAGTGCTCGCTGACCTGTGCCAAACCGGGCTGGAGGTCCAGCAGGAGTTGGAGGAATGGAGCACGGACGTGCGTTTCGTAATCGTCCTTGTGCGCCTGGAACCACGCGCGGTCGTTGTTGCGGGCGATGCCGCGCAGGAACTTGAAAGTCCTTTCGCTGAAGTACGTGGTCATGTCAGGGTCGTCTCGATGGCGTTGCCCCAGTGGTCGAGCTGGTCGAGCAACACCAACCGGCTTCCATCCAGCGCGTGCGTAGCTCGCAGTCGTTCGATCTCCAGCCGGTACTGCTCCAGGCTCAGCTCAGCAAGGCCGGATTCGGTCAACAGGCGCCGGCGGCGATAATCGTCCCAGCGGCTGCGTTCGTCGTGCGTCAACGTCCCTGGCCAGTTTCGTGCGCGATAGCGGAACAGCATTTCGGCCAGACGCTGGTCGGTGAACGGGAATGGCCGTGTGCCCAGTTCCTCCGGTGCGCTCGCGCGGACTTCGATCAGTCGGCGCTTGTCGCCATCGCCAACGAAACCCTCGTACAGGCTTGCGTCGACATCGCTTTTGTCGCGCACCCGCTCGACCGCATACACGCGGCGTACTTTTTCAGCGAGTGCCGGGCCCGCCGCGCGCAATGTGGCTGCGCGCGATGCGACGACCTCGGGGTCGATGCCCAGCCTGGCCAGGTCCGGTTCGCGCAAGTGATGCCATTCAATCAGCGCGGGACAGCGATTCAGGTGCACTTCCTTCAGGCCGATGCGTGCCTCGCCCTCGGGCAGGTCTGCCGCAGGCGTGTAGAGGCGGTCGGCGATGTCTTCGGGATCCAGTGCGAGCAGGGCCTGCGGATCACCGTCCAGATCGAACACGATCACCCGACTGTCGATGTGCGGATGGCGCGCCAGCGGCAGGACGGCCGCCGCGCATAGACGCGCGGCCGGATAACGTTGCGAAACGTGCAGCACCGGCGTCATGCCGATCACATCGAGCAGTTGCGCTGCATAGCGCTTGTCCCGCAGGCGCAACGCGTAATCCCATAGTTTTGGTTGCGCACCGCGCAACTTGCGCGCAATGCCGATCAGCGCATGCACGTCGGAAAGCGCTTCATGCGCGTTGCCGGTGCGCACGTCGTTGGCGGCGGCGAGGTGTTCAAGTCGGAACGACGGCGCACCGTCCTCGCGCTTTGGCCAGACAATCCCTTCCGGACGCACCGCGTGCGCGAGCCGCAGCACGTCAAGCAGGTCCCATCGGCAATTGCCGCCCCGCCATTCGCGTTCATAGGCGTCGTGGAAGTTGCGGAACAAGCCGTGGCGTACGAACTCGTCGTCGAAGCGCAGGGAGTTGTACCCAAGCGTGCAGGTTTCCGGCCGCGACATCTCATCGACGATGCGGGCGAATGCCTCGGCTTCAGTGAAACCGTCGCGCAACGCCTGCTGGGGCGTGATGCCGGTGATGAGGGTGGCTATGGGGGAGGGCAGCAAATCGTCTGCAGGCTGCACGAAAAAGCTGACAGGATCCTCGATCTGTCGAAGGTCGCTGTCGGTGCGGATCGCCGCGAACTGCGCGATGCGCGATGTGCGCGGGTCGGCACCGAAGGTCTCGAGATCGTAGAAGAGGAAGCTGGCAGGCATGGTCACTGAAGATGGGCAGGCGGTGACAGCATGCCGCAGATCGGTATCGTCGACTGAGACAGGGCTCAGGCCTCGGCAGGCAACGGCGGCAGCAGACGCTCGACGGCTGCGTCCAATGCTGGCCAGTCGATACCATCCAGCGACTCCTGGCCGCGCGTGGCCTCGATCAGCAGGTCGCGCTGGACGACGCCGCGGACCAGGGCCGTTGCATACGGAATGCGTCGGAAGGTGACCATCGCATAGCGTGGCACGAAGCGATCCGGATGCCGCTCCGCGAGCGCGCGTTCCAGCGACCGTTGCAGCAGGAAGTCCGCGTCGTCGACCCGCTCGCGCATCTCCAGGTAGTTCTCCAGCGCCATCTGCTGGATTGCCAATGCATTGGGCCTGCGTTCGGCCTCGAACGCAGCAAACGCGGTGGCGAGATCCGTTTCTTCATCAAGATGCCTTGCAAGGGACACGCAGTCCTCGAACGCGCAGTTCATGCCCTGCCCATGGAATGGCACCATCGCGTGTGCGGCGTCGCCAAGCAGCACGGCCTTGTCGTCGAGCGACCAGCGGTCCAGGTACAGTGTGGACAGCGTGCCGGTCGGATGCGATTCAAAATCGTTTTCCAGGTCGGGTATCAGCGGCAACGCATCGGCGAAGTCGCGCTCGAACAGGGCGCGCGCATCGTCGCCCGTCTGGACCGTATCGAAACCCGGCTTGCCATGATTGGGCAGGAACAGCGTCACGGTGAATGTGCGCTCGTCGTTGGGCAGCGCGATGCACATGTAGCGGCCACGCGGCCAGATGTGGAGCGCGTGTGGCTCGAGCGAAAAACCGCCATCGACCCGGGGCGGGATCTCGAGTTCCTTGTATCCGTGCCCGAGCGATTCCAGCCGCTCGCCGATTGGCGTGACGGCATTCATCTGCTGGCGCAGAACCGAGCCCGCGCCGTCTGCTCCGAGCAACGCATTGAATGGCGCCGTATGAGAGCGACCATCACCGAGGAAGGTTGCCGTGCGCGCCTGGAAGTCGACGCTGTCCAGGCGCCGGTCGAAATGCAGCTTCGCGCCCGCTGCTTCTGCGGCATCGATCAGCGTCAGGTTGAGGTCGCCCCGACTGACCGACCAGATCACTTCGCTGTCGTCGCGCCCGTAGCGTTGCAACTGCTGGCTGCCATCGGCGAAATGCACCATGCGTCCACGCATCATCACCGCCTTTTCGAGGACGGCATCTGCGGCCTCGGCGTTGCGCAGCGCGTGCAGGCCGCGTTCGGCCAGCGCGAGGTTGATCGACCGTCCGCCGGCGTAACCGGCAACGCGCGGATCACCGCGACGCTCGTAGATGTCAACCTGCCAGCCACGCTTGGCGAGCAATGTCGCCAGCAGCGAACCGGCAAGTCCTGCGCCGACGATGGTGAAGTGCCGGGCCGACGTCATCACGCGGTGGCCTGCCATGCGTCGACCGCGCGCGCGAAACGCAGGACATCGGCGTGCGTGTTGTAGAGCGGTGCCGGCGAAATGCGGATGACGTCCGGCTCGCGCCAGTCGCCGAGGATGCCCTGGTGCGCAAGGTATTCGAACAGGGCGCGACCACGGGCACGGCCACCAGCCACGCGCAGCGACAACTGTGCTCCACGCTGCGCAGGGCCGGACGGAGTGATGACCTCCACGGTCGATGCAAGGCGTTCGCGAATCAGCGCCTCGAGATAGCCGGTCAGGCGCTGCGACTTCTGACGTACAGCCTGCATGCCTGCCTGCGCGAACACATCCAGCGATGCGCGCAGCGGCGCCAACGCCAGCACCGGAGGATTGCTGAGCTGCCAGCCATCGGCACCGGGCGTTGGTGCGAACGCAGGGCCCATCTGGAAGCGCGAGGCCTGATCGTGTCCCCACCAGCCAGCAAAACGAGGCCGGTCGCTGCGTGCATGGCGTTCGTGCACGAAGCAGCCACCGACCGCGCCGGGACCGGAATTCATGTATTTGTAGTGACACCACACGGCGAAGTCGGCGTCGCTGTCGTGCAGTTGCAGCGCCAGGTTGCCGACGGCGTGCGCAAGATCGAAGCCGACGGTCGCGCCGGCCGCGTGTCCAAGGCGCGCGATTTCCTTCAGGTCGAATGCCTGGCCGGTGCGGTATTGCACGCCCGG
>JAQGOI010000351.1 GCA_028293685.1 Lysobacteraceae bacterium
ACTTGGTCGACATCGTCTCGATCAGCTGTTCCGAGAATTCCAGTTCCTTGGCATTGATACGGTAGTCACCACGCGCGCCTTCGGGGATGTTGTATTCGTTGATGTCCACCAGTTCCTGTGGATAACGCATCATCAACAGCAACAAGGCATTGCCCTGTGGCATCACTGCACACAGGCTTTCACGCGTTCTGATCACGACGCGGGCGATGCCGATCTTCCCTGTCTGCGCAAGCGCTTCGCGCAACAGCACATAGCCTTTTTCGGCTTTCTTGGCGGGAACCAGCACGTAAGGCTTTTCGAAGTATTGCGGGCCGATCGCGTTCGCTTCGACGAAGCCTTCGACCTCGATCGCATCATGGCTTTCCGGGGCAGCCGACTTGATGTCCTCGGGCTCCAGCACGACGTAACTGCCCTTGTCGTATTCGAATGCCTTGACGATGTCCTTCCAGGGCACCTCTTCGCCGGTTTCGGCGTTGACCCGCTCGTAACGGATCGGTGCGTTGTTGCGTGCATCGAGCATGCGGAAAGAGATGTCCGTGCGCCGCTCCCCGGACATCAGCGCAACCGGGATGTTGAGCAGCCCGAACGACAGGGTGCCGGACCAGACAGGACGTGCCATGACGCGTTCCTCCAATGCCGACCGCACGAAACGCGGCGCGGTCCGGGGCCTTGCCCGAGTATCGCGACGGCGCGTGATGCGGCCGTGGAAAGCGTCCCGGACACCAGGACGCCGCCCGGAGGCGGCGTCCATTCGCGCTATCGGGGGTTGGGACGGTCAGGCAGCCTTGAACACCGGCGCGTCGTCGCGCAGGTGGCCCTCGTGCTCAAGCTTGGCGACCTGCCATGCGGCATGTGCTTCGCCGCGGACATCGGCCCAAGTCAGCGGCGAGTTCCCGCGCACTGCCTGCCAGTCACCGGCAACTTTGGTTTCCACGGCAGGCCAAGGTGCGCCCGGGTACATGCCGGTGGCCACCTCCCCGAGCATTCGCGCGCGGGTACGACCCTCGTCGAACCGTTCGGTGTGATTGGGCCGATTGAGATGGATCAGCATGGCGGGCTCCGTTCGAAGGCGCCCATTAGCGCAACGGCAACGTTCCCATCCCGTGAAAATTTCGCATCTTCCCGCGGATGCCGTATTCATCGATTGCAACGTGGACGGGTCAGCGTGGTCCGATGTAACCGCCGGGTATGCCACGAGGCGACAGCACCAGCTGCCAGAGCTGGGCCCGCCGCGTCCGGAATGTCGCCATCGCGGACGCCAGATAGAACCGCCACATTCGCCGGAAGCGCGCGTCGTAGGATTCGGGCAGGGTGTCCCAGGTCGCTTCGATGTTGTCGCGCCACGACTGCAGGGTGCGGTCGTAATCCGGGCCGAACGCGTGCCAGTCCTCGACCACGAACTGCCCTTCGACCGCCTGCGTGATCTGCACCGCGGATGGCAGCATGGAGTTCGGAAAAATGTAACGCCCGATCCAAGGGTCGGTGTAGCGCAGCGATTCATTGCTGCCGATGGTATGCAGCAGGAACAGTCCGCCGCCGGTAGTGGAGTCGTCGGTGAGGCAACGCCTGGCGAGCTCGAAATACCGGTGATAGTTGCGCACCCCGACGTGCTCGAACATGCCGATCGAGAATACGCGATCGAATCGCTCGTCAATGTCGCGGTAATCCTGCAGCCGGATCTCGATGGGCAGGCCGGCACAGAGATCACGGGCGAATTCCGCCTGTTCCTGGGAAATGGTCACGCCCACACCCGATACGCCGTAACGCTGTGCAGCGAACTTCAGCGCTTCACCCCAACCGCAGCCGATGTCGAGCACGCGCATCCCTGGCTGCAATCCCAGCTTGCGGCAGACGAGATCCAGCTTGGCTTCCTGCGCGGCGTCCAGGTCGGCCGCGTCACGCCAGTAGCCGCAGCTGTAGACCATGCGCTTTCCGAGCATGGCCTGGAACAGCGGGTTGCCGATGTCGTAATGCTGCTTGCCGACAACGGCGGCACGGCGCGCGCTCTGCAGGTTCAGCAGACGGGCACGCAGGTCGTCGAATCGCGCGACCAGGCCGGGCACCCGGTGATCGAGTTGCGCGCGCAGCAGACGGACGATCAGGCCGTCCAGCGACGCGACATCCCACCACCCATCCATGTAGGACTCCCCGAGCCCGAGTGATCCCTGCGCCAGCACGCGCGCATAGAAGCGCTCGTCGTGAATCAGCGGGTCGAATGTCGCAGGCCCTCCGGGATGCACACCGGCGGCGGCGAGCAGGGCCAGGACACGTTGCCTGATCAACGCTGGCATTTCGAATCCCTTCGACTTCGTTTCGTGGCGGCCGGTCAACCGCCGATAAACAGGTGGCGATAACCGGATGCGATATTGGGAAGCAGGACGTCGGCGGGGATGTCGACCGTCTGTGTCCCATCGGCATACGGACCCACCTGGTAGGGAGCGAACACGAACCGCAACGCGGCGATGCGTCCGTCGGGCGACAACACGGGCTCGAACTGGGAGAAGTTGGCGACGTCGGGGCCGGTGCCCTCGGCGATCATGCGTCCAGCCTGCTTGAGAACGTCGGCGCGGTCAGCCGGCGGCAGGTGGTCGGCGTCGACGCGCTGGACGAGGGCCGCCTGCAACTGGTCCCGGACGAGGCCGGAAATATCACGCCACGCGGAGCGATCGGGCACCAGTTCGGCGGCCGTAAGGCGTCTGTTCTGCTCGGGCAGCCAGACAAAGCGCGCGACCAGCGGCGCACCGTGCGCGCCACCGGTATAGCTGCTGCCATCGGCCGCGACCGCAACGATCTGAGGGTTCGCCACAACCTGCGTAAAGCTGATCGACAGGTCGTAAGGCGCGGTCGGCTTCTGATCACCCAATCCGGCGACTGCCTGCATCACATCGGCGCGGGCGGCGTCGGCATAGCGCTTGAGTTCGGCGGCCAGGCCCGGATAGCGGTCGGCGATCGGGGGATAGCTGATGCCGATGATGTAGCGCGGGTCGCGCTCGATGACGTCCTGCAGGGCTGTCGTGGATTGCGGAATGGCCGGCGGGGCGACGGCCGGCGCAGGCGTTCGGGGCGCACGCGACACGGCCCCAGCGGGCCGGTCGCGGTTGCACGACGCGAGCAGCGCCAGCAGCAGCGAAAACAACAACAATCCTGTCCTTTGCGTCACATTCAACACGATGGGTTCCTTTCCCGGACCGCAGTCAGCGTAGAGAGCGTG
>JAQGOI010000355.1 GCA_028293685.1 Lysobacteraceae bacterium
CGATTCGGCCGCCTGCTTGGCCAGCAACAGCTCCTGCTCAAGTTGCGTGTGGCGGCAGATCTCGCGTTGCAGCGCGTCGACGGCTTCCTCGCCACGACGGGCCCGGGCGTCGGTCTGCAACCATTCCTTCTCGCGCCGGTTGGTCGAGAACAAAAAGACGCTGACGGCAAACACGGCCAGCAACGCCAGCAACAGCGCGATGCTTTGCCAAGGGCCGTTCAAGCCCCATGTCTCCATGGCGACGGCCAGGGCGGCACCACCAGCGGCACCCAGCGCCAGCCAGCGAACGACCGGTGATGGGGCGCGCGAAACAGTCGTCATCTAGAGCACCGCGTGGCTGAAGTCGAAATCGAGGTTGCCATCGGCCTGTTGTACAAGGTTGCCCTGGATGAGGTCGATGCCGCTCATCCAGAACGTAGCAGCTCCTTGCGGATCTTCCACCTGCGGCCCGATCACCAGCAGCCCTAGCCGATGGGCGTTGTCGATCACGCTACGCAGTTTTTCGCGCAGCACCGGATCGGCATGCACGCCGGAATAGCGGGGTGACAGACGCACATAGTGCAGCGGCAACTGCTGCAGCAGGGCGTCCGCCTCGGGGCCATGCAGGTACTGGCTCAGACAGAAACGCACGCCTGCACCTTTCACCGCATCGCAGAACTGCGCAATCATGTCCGGGTGCACCAGCGCATCGTCCAGGCGCAGGTCGATGACGAGCGAGCCATCGGCGACGTGCCCACTGGCCAGTTGCTGCAGCAGCCAGGGGGCGTGCTGTTCGTCGGCGAGCGACCGCGACGATTGCGAGACGAACAGGCGCAAAGCAAGTTGCATTTCGTGGCGGCGATGCATGCGCTCGATGGCTTGCGCCAGCACCCAGCGATCGATATCCGGCATCAGCCCGGCGGCTTCGGCGGTCGGCACCAGCACGCTGGCCTGCTTGAGCGAGCCGTCCGCATCGCGCAGGCGGAGCAGGGCCTGGAACTGCGCATCGTCGCCACCTGCGACCGCGACGATCGGCTGGAAGGCAAGTTCGAACGTGCCGTCACGCAGGCCCGCGCGCATGGCTTCGGTCAGCGCGTTCGCGCGCTGGTTTGCGGCGGTATCCGCAGGCACGTGGGCAAACAGGCCGATGGCTTGCGACCGCGCCGCCCGGGCGGCCTGCTCGATCGCCACCACGACGGCGCCCGGTTCGGCGAAATGCCGCAGCGCGGCCCAGCCAACGACGACGCGCAGCCGCTGCGGCATGCCATCGCAATCGAAGGCCGCATGCCCGATGCCATCGCGCAACACGCGCGCGAGGGCATCCAGCGATGGCTCGTCGCTGCCCGCGCCCAGCACCAGAAACGCGCTGTCGTTCAACCGGGCGCATGGATTGGCGCCCGCGCGCTGGGCCACGCATCGTCCAGCGTCGTGCATCAGGCCCTCGAAGCCCGAATAGCCGTAGCGATCGCGTAACGCGGCGACGCCCTGAACCTCAACCAGCAGGGCGCCGCCTCCGTCGCCGGCAGCTAGGGCCGCGGCGATCAACTGCAAGAGGAAAGGGCGGTGATACAGGCCTGTGTCTTTATTGCAGCTGGTATCGCTGCTGCGCTGGCGATGCAGGGCCCGTGCGCGCTTGATGCGGCTTTGGACGGCGGCGATCAGGTGGCGCGGCCGGATCGGTTTGTTCAGGAAGTCGTCGGCCCCCTGTTCCAGTGCCTCGAACTGCCGTTCCAGGTCCGGGTCGCCGGTCAGAAACACGACCGGGATGTGGGCGAAGTCCGGATCGAGCCGGATCAATCCGATCAGGTCGGTTCCCGACATGCCTGGCATATGCAGGTCCAGCAGCACCAGGTCGGGATGGAAGTTCTTCATCTCGGGCAGCACATCGGCCGCGATCCGCACCGCACGCGCCTCGATGCCGGCTCCGCGCAATACGCCTTCGGCAAACATGGCCTGGCTGGCGTCGTCTTCCGCGACCAGCACGCGATAGGGCGGTTCGTCCACGCGTGACGGTTCGCTGGCCGGTTGGTCGATCGTCGCGGCGTCCTGGCTGGAAGAATCGGGGAATGCAGTCATGCGTGCCTCAACAAGGGGGCATTATGCGAGCGCCCCGTGTCCCTGTGTGTGTTGTCGTCATGGCAGGGCACTTACTTGGGCGCTCAACCCGGAAGTGCACGCGACCGGCGCCGGAACAACGTGCGCCAGAACCACCTCACCAGCAGTGCAAACGCGACAGCGACGCCGACCACGATCGCCAGCGCCAGCCATGGATGAACGAACGCAAGCGCCAGCCCCGTGACCACGGTCGTGTCCTCGGTGACCGAGGCCGTCCAGTTGCTGACCGGTTCGGGCGACGTATTGAGCAGCATTCGCGTCCCGGTTTTCAGCACGTGGCTGGCCAATGCCACACCGGCACCGGTGGCCAGCATGCCCGCGCCCAGATGGCCGTCCGGGGACAACGCCGCCGCGGCGAGGAATGCGCCCGCGGGCACCCGGAGCAGGGTGTGCAGCAGGTCCCATCCGGTATCCACCCCCGGGATCTTGTCGGCGAAGAACTCCACCAGTGCCAGCGCCCCGGACACACCCAGCACCCAGGGCGACTGCGTCACCTGCAGGGCTTGTGGCAGGTCCAGCCACCCCAAGGCACCAGCAAGGCCAACCCCGAAAACCGTCAGGTACACGCGAATGCCGGCCAGCCAGGCCAGCAGCACGCCGAGCGCGAACAGATGAGCTTCGGTCATGGGTTGCTCCCGGTCGCGAGGCCCGCCGGCCCTCCAGCAATCTATACCGCCCCAACGCTTGACGCAGCCCAAATCCGGTCGCTATACCGGCTGGA
>JAQGOI010000048.1 GCA_028293685.1 Lysobacteraceae bacterium
GGAAGCAGCCGGTCTCCAGCACGCGCAGCAGCTTGACCTGTCCTGCCGGCGGCAATGTGCCGATTTCGTCGAGGAACAACGTGCCGCCATCGGCGGCTTCGAACTTGCCTTCGCGTGCGCGCTGCGCACCGGTGTACGCGCCGGCTTCGCTGCCGAACAATTCCGCTTCGATCAACTCGCCGGGAAGGGCCCCGCAGTTCAGTGCGACGAACGGTCCATGCTTCACCAGCGAGTTCGCGTGGACGATCTCGGCGATCTTCTCCTTGCCGGCGCCGTTGGGGCCGGTCACCAGCACCGGCAGTTCGGAGCGCGCAACCTGGCAGGCCAGCGCGAGCACGCGTTCGCTGGCGGCGTCGGCAAAGACAAACCCGCACAGGTCGTAGTCGCGTTCGAGCGCGGTGCGCCGGCGCCGTTGCGCGGTGCGATGCCGGGCGAGCTCGCGACGTGCTTCGGACAGTTCCAGCAGGTTGTTCACCGTCGCCAGCAGCTTGCGGTCGTCCCAGGGCTTGGCCAGGTAATCGGCTGCACCAGCCTTGACCAGGTCCACGGCGGATTCCAGCGACGTCCACGCCGTCAACAGGATGACCGGCAGGTCCGGATGGCGTGCGCGGATCTCTCCGAACAGGGTGATGCCTTCCTCGCCGGACGTGGTGTCCGCGCGGAAGTTCATGTCCTGTACCACCAGGTCGAAAGGCTCGCGCGCGAGCAACGCGAGGCCATCCTCTGGAGATGTCACCGCATGCGTGTGGATGTCATGCAGCGAAAACAGCGTTTCCAGTGCGGTGGCAACTGCGGGGTTGTCGTCGATGACGAGGATGGTCGGCATTGGATCGGCCAGCTGCGAAGGATGTGGTGAGCGTAGCGAACCGCATCGTTCGCCGCGATCGATGCGGTTCGCCTATGGCTCACCACATCCTACGTGTTCACACGCTGCGGGTGGCGATGGCCGGTGGCACGGCGGCGGCGCGGCGCGCCGGACCCAGTACCGCGAGCTGGCCCAGCAGCCACAAGGTCACCGCACCTACGGGTAGATACATCGCCGGCAATCGCGGCAGCTCGTATTTCCCCATCAGCAGCTGGTTGATGCCGTAAGCCATCAGCATTCCGATCACGATGCCCACCGTCGCCAGCAGGAAATTCTCGGCCTGGAAATAACGCAGAATCTGACCGCGCGTCGCGCCCAGCGCACGGCGAATCCCGATCTGCTTGGTGCGTTGCTGTACCCAGAAACTGGCAAGTCCGACGATTCCCAGTGCGGTGACCACCAACAACGCGATGCACACCGCGATCAGCAGCCACATCATCGAACGATCCTGCCTGTAATACTCCGAACGCAGTGCCTCCATCGACTTGGTATTGTCGGTAAGGATGATGCGGTCGGGTCCATTGCGCTTCAACGCTTCGACGACAGCTTTCAGGACTTCGTCGCGACGCGTCGGATCGGTGACCCGGATCAGGTAGTTGCCACCGACGGTATAGGGAACCTTCACCGGCAGGATCATCGAGTAGTCGTGCGCCACCGGGCCACCTTGGTCGCTTGGCCGTACCAGATGTTCGACGATTCCGACAATGCGGATCGGTTCGTCGCCCCAGCTGTAAAACGAGCGACCCAGCGCATTGCCGTCCGGGAACAGCTTGTTGGCCATGCTCCGCGTGATGATCGTCGACGGGATGGCGACTTTGCTGTTGGGGGCGTCGATCGCCGCCCAATCGACCAGCTCGTCACTGGTGAAATTCCGGCCCGCGACGAGTTTCAAGCCAAGGGTCTCGACAAATTGCTCGGTGCCCATGTACACGGTTGAGCTGAGGGTCGGCTGGCTCTGGTCCTTCGTGTACGTCACCGAACTGTTCCATGACGAATTGACGAAGGGAACCTCGTTGGTGACGATCGCATTCCTTACGCCAGGCAACGCACGCAGCGTAGCCAGGTCGCTGGCGGTCAGCGCGGCCGCGTTGTCATCCTTGCCAATGCCTGCCATCTGCACGCGAACCAGTTCGCTTTCCGCCAGGCCGCTTGACCCCCCAACACGGTCGACGCGTTCGCCGATGAGGAACAGCGCGTTGCAGATGATCGCGCAGCTCAACGCGATCTCCATCACGATCAACGCGCTGGCCGTCTTGTGGCGACGCAGGGTAGAAAGGATCGGACGAAATTCCATGGCGTACTCCTTGCGGAAAGCGGGCAGGCAGAAGGTCGGTTACTGCGACTTGAGCTGGATGGCAGGTGCTACCTGGCACGCACGCCAGGCGGGCAGCACGCCAGCCAACAAGCTGGCCACGACCGCAATGACAAACGTGGTCACAAGCATCGACAGGTCCAGATGAGCGAGCGCGGCATAGCTGGCGGGCTGCTGGCGCACGGCCCACAGACCCAGCAGCGCCAGGCCCAATCCGAGCGCGCCACCGGCCAGGCCCACCGCACCGGCCTCCACGAGGCACTGCATGAAGATCGCGCGACGCGAGGCGCCGAGCGCACGCCGCACGCCAATCTCACTGCTGCGTCGCAGAAACTTGGCGAGCAGCAGGCCAACGGTATTCAACAAGCACACCAGCAGGAACCCGAACGCGAGCCACAGTTGAAGCTTTACATCTCCGGGCACAACCTTGTTGAAATCGAGCCACTCCATGACATTGCGCAGGCGCACGTTGGTCGGGCGCTCGTAGCGGCCGGCGGCACGCTGCTGGTTGGAGTAGTTCATCAGGTACTGCCGGTAGGCATCGACCTTAGACTGGCTGTCGAGCTCTACCCAGTACTGGATCCACGTGCAGGACGAATTGACGCCGGTCTGGCCTTCGGGGTCATCGTTGTCCTTGTGGTCGTCCCAGCAATCCATGCTGCCACTGCGGGACATGTCGAAGTCGCGCGACACGGTGAACGGAACGAACACTTGTTCGAGGTCGCCGAAATGGTCGCTGTACATGTCGTAGAAGCGTGGCGTCGGATGCCAGGTGGCGACTACGCCGATGACGCGGAAATCATGCTGGTCCAGGCGCAGCGATTTGCCGACGCTGTTGCCACCGCCGAACACTTTGTCATTGAGCGCCTTGGTGATCACGACGACGCGGTCGTGCTTTTCGTCTTCGACAGGCGTCCATCCATGTCCGTAGAGGAACGGCACGTCGAACATTTGGAAGAAATCGCTGGTGGTATAGCGCGAGTCGGCATTGAAAGGATCCATGCCTGAACGCTGAGGCTCCACGCCGACGCTGCCGCCAGTCATCATCGCCTGGTGATCGGCACGTTTCTCGCGCAGCAGCGCTTCGGCGTCGTATCGCGTCATCTGGTCTGCTGGTTCTTCGCCTGCGGTGAAACCGTCCTTGCCAGCCGGATCGAGCTGGGGATAGAACAGCTGCCCGCTTTTTTCCGGGATGGGATCGCCCGAAAGGACGTGGAACACCGTCAGCGTGGTCATGCTGGCGCCGATGCCAAGCGCAATCGACAGCACCATCAGTGCCGTGAGGGCCTTGTTGCGCTTGAAGCTGCGCAGTGCGAGGTCGGAGTAGTAGCCGAACATCGAAGCGGACATGGCGGCGTCCTCAGGATTGGGCTTGTGACAGGCTTGATGCGGCCACGCGCACCAGGCTGGGCTCGACCGACAGATCGGTCGCCATGCCGTCGACGATGTGGACGTTGCGTTGCGCGCGCGCGGCGAGCTCGGGATCGTGCGTCACCATCACGATGGTGGTGCCCTGGCCGTTGATCTCTTCCATCAGCTCCAGAACTCCGCGTGCCATCTGCGAATCGAGGTTGCCGGTCGGCTCGTCGGCCAGGAGCAGGCGCGGACTGCCGGCCAGCGCGCGCGCGATCGCGGCACGCTGCTGCTGGCCGCCGGACAGCTCGGCGGGGAAATGCTTCATGCGCGAACCCAGGCCGACGCGCGCCAGGGATTCCTCGATGCGCTGCCTGCGTTCGCTCGCCGACATGCCGCGATAGCGCAACGGCACATCGACGTTGTCGAACAGGTTGAGGTCGGGGATCAGGTTGAAGCTCTGGAAGATGAAACCGATCTTGCGGTTGCGCAGCTTGCTGCGCGCATCGTCCGACAACCCGCGCACATCCTCGCCGTCGAGCCGGTATTCGCCGCCGGTGAAGTTCTCCAGCAGGCCGGCGATGTTGAGGAAGGTGGTCTTGCCCGAACCCGATGGGCCGGTCACGGCAACGAATTCACCTTCGCGCACGTGGAGGTCGAGGGCACGCAACGCGTGGGTTTCGACCAGTTCGGTACGGTAGACCTTGGTGACCTGGCGCATGTCGAGCATGACGGATTCCTTTTGCTTGGGTGGAGTCGGGGCAGCAGCTGCCGCCGGGTTCAACAGATCCGGAAGCGCGATGCCAGCTCGGCAGCGCGCAGGTATTCGCGATGGCGCCAGCAGGGGCGCAAGGTTGATTCGCCGTTGGCGCTGGATGGCAGCGGGCTTTCGCCCTTGGCATCGAACGCGAACAGTTGGTGCAGTCGTAGCCGGATCGGCACCGCCGACGCCAGCGTCTGCGCATCCCAGTTGAGCTGGGTTGGAAAGGACAGAAAAGCGCTCATCGTCAACCTCCTGAAATTCGAACCTGCGGCACGTCGCCGAACAGGTCGCTGCCTGACACCACGACGCGGTCTCCCGGCTGCAGCCCGCCGAGGATCTCGACGGCGTTGAGGCTGCTGACACCGGTGCGGATCGGACGGCGAACCGCGCGGTCACCGTCCATGACATAGGCAAAACGGCCGCCGTCCTGCTCCAGGAACGGCCCGCGCTCGACCATCAATACGTTGCGGCGCGTATCCAATACGATGCGCGCGCTGAGCCTTTGGTTCTGCCGCAGCCCCGGTGGTTGCTTGTCGGCGAAACGCAGGCGCGCAGTCACCTCGCCATTGACGACCTCGGGCGACACCGCCGACACCGCACCCGGATAGGGTTCGCCATTGCCGCTTGTGAGTTGCGCCGGCATGCCGATGCCAAGGTCGCGCGCAAAGCTTTCGGGTACCTTGATCTCCACTTCGAACTTGGAAAGATCAACGACGCTGAGCAATGGCGCGTTGACGGCGACGTTCGAACGTTGCGCGACCTGGACCTGGCCCACCTGGCCATCGAATGGTGCGCGCAGCGTCAGCGCATCCACCTGGCGCTTGAGCTCGTCCACGATCGCGCGCTGGCGGTCGGCCAGCAGGTGCTTGTTGCGTGTGTCCAGGCTGGCGCCTCGACCTTGCAGGCCGAAATCCTGGCGTGCGTGCGCGACGCCGATTTCCGACTTCTTGAGATTGTCCTGGGCGCGTGCGACTTCGATCTGCGGGACGGCGCCGCCGGCGAAGCCACGCTGGTTGCGCTCCAGGTCGCGCTGCGCGGCGACACGGTCGATCTGTGCCTGGTCGAGCAACTTGCTCGCGGTCGAACGCGCCAGTTGTGCATCCAGTGCCGAGCGGCTGGCCTCCGCTTCCAGGCTGGCGAGCGTGGCCGCCTCCTGCGCGAGATGGCTGCGCAGTTCCGGACTGTCGATCTCGGCCAGCGCCTGGCCCTGCTTGACGACATCGCCCGCCACGACGTTCAGCGTCACGGTGCCACCGGCAATGGCATACAAGGTCGGGCTGTTGGCGGCGATGACGCGGCCGTCAGCGGAAATGTCGCGCACCAGATCGCCCCGCGTAACCGGCGCGATGCGGACGCGGCTGGCGTCGAACGAGTGACTGCCGGCGCTCCAGCCCGATAGCAGCCACGCTGCCAGCACCACGACGCCTGCGCCCACCGCCCCGGCAACCAGCCACGGGCGCCGATGGCGCAGCGCCGCCGATCTGCCATGGGCCAGGGGCGTGTCCTGTGCGGAGGTGTCGCGAATGCTCATTGCGTTGGAGGCTTTGGATGTTGCCTGATCACTACGCATGCACCATGCCAACCGCAAGTCATTGATCGGGAAGGAGACAGAGCGCCCGGACAGTGTCCGCGGACACCCGCATGCGTCCGCCGGACACATCGGCAGTTCACGCAGTGCCGCTACACTTCGCGCTTCCAAGGGAGACATTTCCATGTGCGGCATCGTCGGCGCGATTGCGGATCGCGATGTGGTACCGGTCCTGATCGAGGGTTTGAAGCGGCTCGAATACCGCGGCTATGACTCGGCCGGCATTGCGGTGGTGACCGCGGAGGGTGTGCGCCGCGTGCGCCGCACCGGCCGCGTGGCGGAGATGGAGGCGGCCGCAGAGGCCGAGCATTTCGTGTCCTCGCTGGGCATCGGCCACACACGCTGGGCCACCCACGGTGGCGTCACCGAGGGCAATGCGCATCCGCACATCAGCCATGGCGAACTGGCGCTGGTGCACAACGGCATCATCGAGAACCACGAGCAGCAACGCGAGCGCCTAATCGCGCTGGGCTATACCTTCGAATCACAGACCGATACCGAAGTCATCGCGCACCTGATCCATCACTACCGCGCACAGGGCGCGACCTTGCTGGGCGCGTTGCAGACCGCTGTACGCGAACTCGACGGCGCCTATGCCATCGCCGTGATCGACCGGCGCGACCCGGAACGGATGGTGGCCGCGCGCATGGGGTGCCCGCTGCTCGTGGGCCTAGGCGATGGCGAAAACTTCATCGCGTCTGATGTGTCGGCGATCATATCGTCGACGCGCCGGGTGATCTTCCTGGAGGAAGGCGACACCGCGGAACTGACGCGTGCGTCCGTTCAGGTTTTCGATGTCGACGGGAATCCGGTGCAGCGCGACGAGCACCTGTCCGACGTGTCGCTGGCGTCGCTCGAGCTTGGCCCCTATCGGCATTTCATGCAGAAGGAGATCCACGAGCAGCCGCGCGCGATTGCCGACACGATCGAAGCGCTGATCGGCGCCAACGCATTCACCCCGGCGCTGTTCGGCATCGACGCGCAAAGCGTGCTGCAGGACATCGACAGCGTGCAGATCCTGGCGTGTGGCACCAGCTACTACGCCGGATTGACCGCGCGTTACTGGATCGAAGCCATGGTCGGCATTCCATGTGCGGTGGAAGTCGCCAGCGAATACCGTTATCGCCCGGTCGTCGCCAATCCCCGGCAACTGGTGGTGACGCTGTCGCAGTCCGGCGAAACCCTCGACACGATGGAAGCGCTGAAGTACGCAAAATCGCTCGGTCATGCGCGCACGCTGTCGATCTGCAACGTACCTGAAAGTGCGATTCCGCGCGCCAGCCGGCTGGTCTATTACACCCGCGCCGGCGCCGAGATCGGCGTGGCATCGACCAAGGCGTTCACCACGCAGCTGGTTGCATTGTTCACGCTGACGGCGACGTTGGCCAAGCTGCGTGCACGTCTGTCGGAACAGCAGGAAGCCGATCTGCTCGACGCGTTGCGACACCTTCCCGGCAGCGTGCAGCACGCGCTCAATCTCGAGCCGCAGATTGCGTTGTGGGCCGAGCGGTTCGCGCCGAAACAGCACGCACTGTTCCTCGGCCGCGGCGTGCATTATCCGATCGCGCTGGAAGGCGCTTTGAAGCTCAAGGAAATCACCTACATCCACGCCGAGGCGTATCCGGCGGGGGAACTCAAGCACGGACCGCTGGCGCTGGTCGACAAGGACATGCCGGTGGTCGTGATCGCACCCAACGACCGCCTGCTGGAGAAGGTCAAGTCGAACATGCAGGAGGTGCGCGCGCGCGGCGGTGAGCTGTTCGTGTTCACCGATGCCGACAGCCAGTTCGGCGAGTCCGAGGGCGTGCACGTGATCCGCACGCCACGCCATGTCGGCGTGCTGTCGCCGATCGTGCACACCATTCCGGTGCAATTGCTGGCCTATCACACGGCATTGGCGCGCGGCACCGATGTCGACAAGCCGCGCAACTTGGCCAAGTCGGTGACGGTGGAGTAGCAGCGGCGGAGGCCTGGTTGCCGCCGCGGCGTACGAAGCGTCGGCAGATCCGCGAACGCTGTCACGAATGCGTGGAGTTCGTTCGCGCGCATGGGCAAGCTTCTGGCAATCGACGCGCGGGGCTGCCAACACGGCTGCAAAAAACTCGACTAGGCTCAGGGCGTCGACCTCAACGGGGAAACGCGTGAGCTTATCCATCGCACACGGCGCGCCGGCCGAGTTGTGGCAGGCGCTGGTCCACGAGGCTGGCGAACGCACGCACACGCCGCTCGACGAAACCCGCGAGAGCTACCTGGTGTTCGTGCTGCTGCGGTACCAGTGCGATAACACGTTGCTGGCGCGCACGCAGGCCACCGAATTTCTCAACGCGCAGTCCCAGGCCGGAACCGTCCGTGCCGACGCGCTGCGCGACGTCGGCGACCGTTGCCTGTTGATCGCCGGCCTTTACCCTGGGCTGGCGGCGCGTCGGCGCGTGGAGGTCGACTACTTCATCGACCTTGGCCGCGGCGCGTACTTCGAAGTTGCCGATGCCAGTCGCAACGCCTATGCGAGCTTGTTCGAGCAGTTGGCGCGCAGCTACCGCGATCTTGTGCGGACGCTGCGCGCGCTGCGCGGTGTAGCCTACGTGCCGTTACCGGCATGGGCGGGCCTGCTGCACTGACATCGCGGTTCAGTCGGCGGGGCGCCAGCGCACGCTGAAGGCCAGCTCCCGGCCTGGCTGGTTGTAGAACGCCGCGGTTTCGTAGCGGCGGTCGATGGCGTTGCGCACATCGGCTTGCAGGGTCCAGGCTGGTGATAGCGTCAGCGCGGTCCGCAAGTCGAGCGTGGCGTAGCCGCCCACGTACAGCGTGTTGTTGAAATCGTCATAGCGGCCGCCCTCGGCGATCCAGCTTGCTCCGACCTGCCAGCGTCCGAATGCGCGATCGGCATCGATGCGTGCGCCTTTGCGTGCACGTCGTGGCAACAGATTGTTCGCGTTATTGCCGCTGCTGCGATTGCGCGGGTCGGCGGCAGTAATCTGCGCGGACATGTCCCAGTCGGCAATGGTTGTGCCGGCGGTCAGTTCGGCGCCGCGGATGCGTGCGCGGTCGAGATTGTTGGCCTTGAAGATCGAGGCGTCGTAGGTGATCAATTGATTGATCGTGGTTTCGTAGGCGTTGAGCTGCCAATGCCATGCGGACAGATGCTGGCTGATGCCGAATTCCACGCTGCGCGAGGTCTCGGGCAACAGCGCGTCATTGCCGTAGTACGGGTAGTACAGCTCGTTCAAGGTTGGCGCCTTGAATGCCGTGCCGACGCTGGCCGTCAGGCGCAGTTCGTGCGAGGCGTCGAACCCCAGTGCGAGTCCGCCCGTGTCGTGCCCGCCGAATTGATCGTTGTCGTCGTGGCGAATGGACGCCTGCAGATCGCCGCGGCCAAGATGCCCCTGGTATTGCGCGAAGCCGGCGCGGTTGCCACGCGATTTGTCGTAGCTCGCAAACGGGCCGGCAATTTCCCCCTGATCGCGCAACCAGTCATAGCCGACGCTCAATAGTTGGCCCGCCCCCAGACCAATGTCGCTCTGCACCGATGCACTGTCGCGCTTGCTGCCGAAGCTGTCAGCGTAGGTCTGCTGCTCGAAATCGCGCGAGGTATCGACATTGCGCCCAGCCGTGACCTGAAGGTCGAAGCGGCTGCTGGGCGCATAGCGCAACTTGCCGCCAATGATCTGCTGCACGGTGTCGGAATTGTCCGGCAGCATGAAATCCGGGTTGGAGTCGTATTGGTTGTGACCTTCGCTGCGCAACGCATTGGCTTCCAGCGTCAATGCATCGTTCGGACGCAGGCCGCCATGCAGTGACAGGGAGTCATTGCGGTAACCGTCGCGATCCGGATCGGGTGTGTCGATGCCGCACCCGGCGTAGAGCGGTGAGCCAATCCCGCGGCAGACATTGATGCCGTCGTCGTGTTGCGATGTTGCGTCCACGCCAAACCATCCGCGTGCGGATCCGACATCGATGCCCGCGCTGCCTTCGCGCAGGCCGTGGCTGCCAACGCCGACGCTCAGGTGCGGATGCACACCGGTCGTCTGTCGCCGGGTAAAGATCTGGATCACGCCGCCGATCGCTTCGGAGCCATACAGACTCGAGCGTGGGCCGCGCACGATTTCGATGCGCTCGATCGTCTCGATCGGGATGTCCTGCAGCGCGGCGAGGCCCGATGTCGACGACCCGATCCGGACGCCGTCGACCAGGATCAGAGTGTGATCGGATTCGGTCCCACGCAGGAACAACGTCGTGAGTTTGCCCAGCCCGCCCTGGTTGACGAGGTTGATGCCGGCGCGGCCACGCAGCAGTTGCGGCAGTGAATGCGCCTGGGTGCGTTCGATCTCCTTGCGGCCGATGACCTCGACGGCCGCCAGCGAGTCGTCGACGGTGACGGCCGTGCGCGTTGCGGTGACGACTACGCGATCGAGATCGGTGGCCTCTGCGGAATTCTGGTCGTTCGCGGTTTGCGCCAATGCAATGACCGGCAGGCACAGCGCAAGCGCTGCGGTAAACAGTTGGAATCGCATGATGTTCTCCAGCGCGCTCGCCCGCGCGCATCCACAGGAAGGAGTCGCCATGGAGAGGACACGCGAGCGATGGGCCGCAAAAACGGCGCCGCCGCCGCAATGCCCGCCGCATCGCAACCAGTGACTCCGTGGCCGGTCTCCGGACTGGCGAGTGGAGCGCATGCAGACCATGCATTCCGGCCGCGACGCCTTCCCGTGCAATGCACAGTGGCGGATGTCGCGGCTTGACTCGCTTACCGTTGCGGGGGCAGTGCCGGAATGGCCGCAGTCGCGTTGTTCGCGAGCGGGACGTCACCGGCTTCCCGTTTCAACCTTTGGGCATGGAATCTGCCCGCAGGTCACCTCGAAGCGCGCGCAGTCTATGCGAGCGCGGCGCCTGTACGCAAAGGCGGCGTCAGCCGACCGTGTCGTCCAGGGGCCGATCCGCACCGAGCAACTGCAAATCGCCCGCACCGTCTTCCCGCGGTGCGGGCTCCATCATGGTCGTGGTGACTGGTCCCGCCGCGGGGCGTCCGCGCGGTAGCGGCAACAACGCAATGGCCGACTCGGCCGACGTCACCAGTTCGACGCGTCGCGCCTCGGGTACGTCCTGCCAATGGCAATCGAGCAGTGCGCCTTCCAGCGCATAGAGCAGGTTGAGGCTGGGCTTGAAGCCGGCACGCCGCACGCGCATGAACGCTCCCACCGCGCCAACGCCGGCGATGTCCTCGCGGCTGCGCAGGCCGACCTGGCGCAACCATGCGGCCGACTTTGGGCCGATGTTGCGCAGCTTTTCCTGCGTAGTCACGGCAATGACGCCACGAAGCAGTGCGCGATCGCTTCGATGCCAGCTTGGTCGTCGGCGTCGAAGCGATCCGGAACAGGGCTGTCGATGTCGAACACACCGATCAGGGTGTTGCCAGCATGGAGTGGCACGACCAGCTCCGATCGCGACGCGGCATCGCAGGCAATGTGATCGGGGAACGCGTTGACGTCGGCGACGCGCTGCGTTGTGCGCGTGCGCGCCGCGGCGCCGCAAACGCCCTTGTCGAGGGGGATGCGGACGCAGGCGGGCAACCCCTGGAATGGGCCGACCACCAGTTCGTTGCCGTCGAAGAAATAAAAGCCCGTCCAGTTGACCTGCGGCAGCGCGTGGTAGACCAGCGCCGAGAGGTTGGCGGCGTTGGCGATACGGTCGGGCTCTCCGGCGACGAGCGCCCGTGCCTGGGCCAGGAGCTGCGCGTATTGCTCCGGTTTGGCGCCGGTCAGGGCGTTCTGGGCGAACATCGGGCGAGTCTAACCGCGCCAGCGACGAGCGGCGAATGACGGTGCCAGCCTGTCGGGGGCCAAGGCGGGCTTGCTAGCATGCGCGCATGCAGTCGCATGGTTTCTACGTAACCGGCACCGACACCGGCATCGGCAAGACGGTCGTCAGCGTTGCGCTGCTGCACGTCCTGCGCGCGCGCGGATCGCGCGCGATCGGCATGAAGCCGGTCGCCAGTGGCTGCACGTTGCATGCCGGTGATGACGATCCGGCTGGCTGGCGCAACGAGGATGCCTTGGCGCTGCAGGCAGCCAGCGATCCGCGGCCGCGGTATGCGCAGCTCAATCCCTACGCATTGCCGCTGCCGCTGGCGCCGGAATTGGCGGCGCGCGATGCCGGTATCCAGGTCGAACTGCAGGCCATCATCGACGCACATGGCAAGCTGCAGGCGATGGCCGCCGACGTCGGTGTCGAGGGTGTCGGCGGAGGGGCGGCGCCACTGTCGGCACACCTGATGCAGGCCGACGTGGTCCAAGCGTTGGACATCCCCGTGGTGCTGGTGGTCGGCCTGCGCCTGGGCTGCCTTAACCACGCGATCCTCAGTGCCCAGGCCATCGCCGCCGACGGCTGCCGCCTGGTCGGCTGGATCGGCAATGCCATCGATCCGCACATGGAGCGGCGCGATGCGCATCGTGCGCTGCTGGAAGCCCGGATCGATGCGCCGTGCTGCGGCTGGC
>JAQGOI010000075.1 GCA_028293685.1 Lysobacteraceae bacterium
TGGCCACGCCCCTGCTCGACTACCTGGCGTTGCTGGAGCGCTGGAACCGCACCTACAACCTCACCGCGATCCGCGATCCCGGCGAAATGATCACCCCACACCTGCTCGACTCGCTGGCCATGCATCCCTTCGTGCAGCCAGTCGGCTCGTTGGCCGACCTGGGCACGGGTGCCGGACTGCCCGGCATCCCACTGGCGCTTGCGCTTCCCGGTCTTCGCGTGACGTTGATCGAGTCCAGCGGCAAGAAGGCACGCTTCCTGCGCGAAGCGGTGCGCACGCTGGGCATCGCCAACGCGCGCGTCGCCGAAACGCGGATCGAAGCCTTCGCGGAAGCCGATCGCTACGACGCCATCACCGCGCGCGCGCTGGCGACGCTGCCGCTGATCCTTGAGCTTGGCGGTCACCTGCTCAAGCCCGGCGGCCAGCTGCTGGCCATGAAAGGTGCGCGCCCCGACGACGAGATCGCGGCGTTGCCCCCGGGTTGGCGCTTGCAAAGCGTGCATCCGCTCACCGTGCCGGGGCTGGCGGCCGAGCGGCACCTCGTGGTGATCGGGCGGAACTGACCTCGGGATGGGCACGTCCACGGCGCGCTCCAGCTCGGGGAGGACGACGGCGAGCGTGTCATATCGCTGAGCGGCATAATCGTCGTCCGGTCGCTGCGTGCCGGACCCCCTGAATCCGAGGCACATCGCGCCCCATGGCCCGCATCATCGCTGTCGCCAACCAGAAAGGCGGAGTCGGCAAGACCACCACCGCCGTCAACCTGGCCGCGGCATTGGCGCGTACGCCGCAACGCGTGCTGCTCGTCGACCTGGACGCACAGGGCAACGCCACGATGGGCAGCGGCGTCGACAAGCGCGAGCTCGTCGCGTCCAGTTGTGATGTCTTGATGGAAGAACAATCGGCTGACGTCGCCATCGTCACCACGCCGGAAGGTTTCGACCTGCTGCCAGGCAACAGCGAACTGACCGCGGCCGAAATCGAACTGATGGACGCCGAAGGCCGAGAGCAGCGCCTGAAGCGCGCGCTGGAACCGCTGCGCGAACGTTACGACTTCATCCTCGTCGATTGTCCGCCGGCACTGTCGCTGCTCACGCTCAATGCGTTGACCGCCGCCGACAGCGTGCTGGTGCCGATGCAGTGCGAGTACTACGCGCTCGAAGGCCTGACGTCGCTGCTCCAGACGATCGATGCGCTCAAGGGCAGGCTCAATCCACAGCTCGAGATCGAAGGCGTGCTGCGCACGATGTTCGATGTGCGCAACAACCTGGCCAACGCGGTGTCGGCCGAACTGATCACGCATTTCGGCGACAAGGTCTTCCGAACCATCGTGCCGCGCAACGTGCGCCTGGCCGAAGCGCCCAGCCACGGCCAGAGCATCGTCGGTTACGACAAGGCCTCGCGCGGCGCGGTCGCCTACCTGGGCCTGGCCGGCGAAATCCTGCGGCGCCAGCGCGAGCGCCAGCAGCAGATCATGCCCTCTGGCAAACGCACGACGATGGAGACGACCGCATGACCACGGCGAAAGGCGCGCCCGCCAAAGCCATGCCCGTCAAGGCGGCTCCGGTAAAAAAACGCGGATTGGGCCGCGGCCTGGAAGCGCTGCTAGGCCCCAAGGGCGCGGCGCAGGCGCCGGTGCTTGAAGCCACGCCTGGCGACACATTGCGGCACCTGCCGGTGGATGCGCTCACGCCGGGCAAATACCAGCCGCGCAAGACCATGGACCAGGACAAGCTCGCCGAGCTGGCCGAATCGATCAAGGCCCAGGGCGTGATCCAGCCGATCGTCGTGCGCGACCTTGGCGGCCGGAATTTTGAAATCATCGCCGGCGAGCGTCGTTGGCGTGCGTCGCAGCTGGCCGGCCTGAGCGAGATCCCGGCGGTGGTGCGCGACGTCGACGACCGCACCGTGGTCGCCATGGCGCTGATCGAAAACATCCAGCGCGAAGACCTCAATCCGCTGGAGGAAGCCAGCGCATTGCAGCGCCTGATCGACGAGTTCGACCTGACGCACGCACAAGCCGCCGATGCGGTGGGGCGGTCGCGTGCGGCGGTGTCCAACCTGCTGCGCCTGCTGGAACTGCCCAGGGAAATCCGCGTGCTGGTCGATACCCGCGCGCTGGAGATGGGCCACGCGCGCGCGTTGTTGACGCTGGCCCCGGCCGCGGCGATCG
The DNA here is from genome assembly GCA_028293685.1 of Lysobacteraceae bacterium. GTDB lineage: Bacteria > Pseudomonadota > Gammaproteobacteria > Xanthomonadales > Xanthomonadaceae > Cognatiluteimonas. The sequence continues at coordinate 2,174 of JAQGOI010000075.1, forward strand.
CGCTGGCGCGGCAGGCGGCCGAGCTCGGCTGGTCGGTGCGCGAAGTCGAGCACCGCGTCCAGCAACTGGCCGCGGGCAAGCTGCCGGCCGCAGGCAAGTCGAAGCCGCAGAAGGCACGCCCGCAGGCCGACATCGCCACGCTCGAGCGCGAACTGTCCGAGTCGCTGGGCACGATCGTCAACGTGCTGCATGGCCGCAGCGGCCGCGGCCGGCTGGTGATCCATTACAGCGATCTGCAATCCCTCGATGGCGTGCTGGACAGGCTGCGTGGCAGGAACGGGTGATCCATCAGCCTGTCATTCGCGGCTACGCGCGGATGACGGCAAACAGGCAACAATTACGCCATGACCATCCTTGTCACCGGTGCGGCCGGCTTCATTGGCGCCTACGTCTGCCGCGCGCTGCAGGCACGCGGCGAGCATGTCGTGGGCCTGGACAATTTCAACGACTACTACGACCCGCAGCTCAAGCGCGATCGCGTGGCCGCGTTGTGTCCGTCGCTGGACATCAGAACGCTGGACCTCACCGATCGCGACGGACTGGCGGCGTTGTTCGACGAGATCGCGTCCGGCTCCGACGCGCCGACGCGGGTGATCCACCTGGCGGCGCAGGCGGGCGTGCGCTATTCGATCACCAATCCGCACGTGTACGTCGACAGCAACTTGGTGGGCTTCGTCAACCTGCTGGAGTTGTGCCGGCATCGCGGCGTCGGGCACCTGGTGTATGCCAGTTCGTCGTCGGTCTACGGCGACTCGGCGACACCGCCGTTTTCCGAAGATCAGCGCATCGACCAGCCCCGTTCGCTGTATGCCGCGACCAAGGCCGCGAACGAACTGATGGCGCACACCTACGCCCATCTTTACGGCCTGCACGCCACCGGCCTGCGCTTTTTCACCGTGTACGGCCCGTGGGGCCGACCGGACATGGCGCCGCTGCTGTTTTCGCGCGCGGTGCTGGCAGGACGCTCGATCGACGTGTTCAATTTCGGCAGGATGCGACGTGACTTCACCTGGATCGACGACATCGTCGCCGGGGTGCTCGGTGCGCTTGGGCATCCGCGTACGGAGCAACCGTTCCACCAGGTGTTCAATCTCGGCAACCACACGCCGGTGGAACTCGAACGTTTCATCGACGTCATCGCGCAGGCGGCGGGCAGGCCCGCTGAAAAAATCTACAAGCCGATGCAACCGGGCGACATGATCGAAACGATGGCCGACACCGCGCGCGCGCGCGCCGCATTCGGCTTCGAACCGTCGACGGCCATCGAAACCGGCATGCCGCGGGTGGTCGACTGGTGCCGGGCCTACTTCGGAGCCTCCGCGTGACGGAGCCGCAGCTGTCGGTGGTCGTGCCGGTGTTCAACGAACAGGACAACGCCGCGCCGCTGGTCGGCGAGATCGTGGCGGCACTGCGCGGCAACGCGCTGTTGCAGGGTGGCGATTTCGAAATCGTCTATGTCGATGACAACTCGCGCGACGCCACGCTGGCGACACTGCACCGGTTGCGCGCCGAGGTTCCCGAACTGCGCGTGCTGCATCACGTGGCGCAGAGCGGGCAGAGCACGGCCATCCGCAACGGCGTCAAGGCCGCGCGCGGGCAGTGGATCGCCACCCTCGACGGTGATGGCCAGAACGACCCGGCCGACATTCCCAAGCTGCTGGCGGAGCGCGCCGGCGCCGAGCCCGCTGTGAAGCTGTTCGCCGGCTGGCGTGTGCACCGGCAGGATTCGGGCAGCAAGCGCTGGGCCTCGAAAATCGCCAACGCCATCCGCGCCCGGATGCTCCGCGACGCCACGCCCGATACCGGCTGCGGGATCAAGCTGTTCGAGCGCGACGCCTTCCTGGACCTGCCGCACTTCAACCACATGCACCGCTACCTGCCGGCGCTGTTCCAGCGCGCCGGCTGGAAGACCGTCAGCGTGCCGGTGAACCACCGCGCCCGTTCCAGTGGCGTATCCAAGTACAACAACCTCAATCGCGCCCTGGTGGGCATCGCCGATCTGCGCGGCGTCGCCTGGCTGATCCGGCGCGGCAAGGTGACGGCCGTGGAGGAGGTTTCGTGATCGCCACCGACGTCATGAACAGCCCGCTGCCGTGGCTGGCCTGGACCGGCCTGCATGCCAGCCCGTGGAAGGTGATCGGCTGGGCCGGCGCACTGATGTTCAGCGGCCGCTGGTTCGTGCAGATCATCGCCTCCCGGCGCCATGGCAAGCCGGTCGTGCCGCGCGTGTTCTGGTACATGAGCATCGTCGGCAGCCTGATGACCCTGGCCTACTTCATCTTCGGCAAAAACGACTCGGTCGGCGTGCTGCAGAACCTGTTCCCGGCCTTCACCGCCGGCTACAGCCTGTACCTGGACATCAAGCATCGTGGCTGGCACCGGGATCGGGCGACGCATTAGTCGACTAGCAGACCCGTAGGGCGGCCCAGGCCCGCCAATCTGCTCCCAACAGTGGCGGGCTTGAGCCCGCCCTACGGCAGCTACGTAACCGATTGATTCGGCTCTGGTCTGCACGCATAATGCGCGGCTCGCTGCGTCCCCGGCCTTGTGCCCGGATCCGGCCCGGAAGCGCGATTCCGGCCGGCGACCGTGCAGCGACCCCGACCCGAACCGCGCGCCAATCCACCGGCGGGGCCGCCGTTTCCCTGGCCAAGGGCGACAAAAAAACCATTCGAGGTGCGTCAATGTCCCGCGTATGCCAAGTGTCCGGCAAGCGCGTGCAGAGCGGCAACAACGTCTCGCACGCCAACAACAAGACCCGTCGTCGTTTCCTGCCCAACCTGCATGAGCGCCGCTTCTGGGTCGCCAGCGAGAACCGCTGGATCAAGCTGAGGGTTTCCGCGCACGCGTTGCGCACCATCGACAAGAACGGCATCGACGTCGTTCTGGCCGAACTCCGCGCCCGCGGCGAAAAGGTCTGAGGAGGACGACATGGCAACCAAGCGCGACAAGATCCGCCTGATCTCTTCGGCCGGTACCGGTCATTTCTACACCACCGACAAGAACAAGAAGAACACGCCCAACAAGATGGAGGTCAGCAAGTACGACCCCGTCGTGCGCAAGCATGTGATCTACAAGGAAGGCAAGATCAAGTAAGCCGACCGCGTTCCGTCGAGTCGAGAAGCCCGCCGAAAGGCGGGCTTTTTCGTGGCCGGCGTTCCCCGGGGCGCAGTGGCAACGTGTCGACGCGATGACTTCCTGCACCTTGCGCCAACACTGGCGCCCGCTATGGTGGCGGCTCGTTCCCGCCTGGTGATCCCGATGCACATCCTGCGATCCACGTTGTTGCTGGCCGCCGTCTGCGCCTGCAGCGCCTGCCAGCCCGAGTCGACTGCGCCCGTCGCCAAGGCGCCGGCCGCTGCGCCCGCCGCCGCGCCAACGTTGGGCGTCGACCTCACCGGCATCGACCACGCCGTGCAACCCGGCGACGACTTCGACGGCTACGCCAATGGCGCATGGCGTCAGAAGGCCGTCATCCCGGCGGACCGTTCCAGCACGGGCGTGTTCTTCGACGTCTTCCAGAAGGCCGAGAAGCGCAACGCCGACCTGATCAAGGGCATCGCCGACAGCCATCCGGCGGCGGGCACCGACGCGCGCCGCATCGCCGACTACTACACCGCCTACATGGACCAGGCCGGGATCCAGGCGCATGGCCTGGCGTCGCTGCAGCCAGAACTGGACAGGATCGCCGCGATCGCCAGTCCCACCGACCTGGCGCGCGTGCTGGGCGAAGGCCTGCGCGCCGATGTCGATCCGCTCAACGCCACCAACTACCAGACCGAACAACTGTTCGGGCTGTTCGTGGCACAGGGGCTTGAGGATCCCGCACACAACATCCCGTACCTGCTGCAGGGCGGCCTGGGCATGCCCAACCGCGATTACTACTTGTCGTCCGATCCGGCGATGGTCGCGATCCGCGACAAGTACAAGAGCTATGTCGCCGCGATGTTCAAGCAGGCCGGCATCGCCGACGCCGAGGCCAAGGCCGCGACGGTCTATGCGCTGGAAGCCAAGATCGCCAAGGCGCAGGCCTCGATCGTGGAAACCGAGGACGTGCACAAGGCCAACAATCCCTGGCCGATGGCCGACTTCGCCAAAAAAGCGCCGGGGCTGGATTGGGCGACGTACTTCAAGGCCGCCGGCCTGGACGCGCAGCCGGTCGTCGATGCCTGGCAACCGGCGGCGATCGCGCAGCTGTCGGCGCTCACCACCAGCCAGCCGCTGTCGACCTGGAAGGACTGGCTCGCCTTCCATGCGCTCAACCGCAATGCGTCGGTGCTGCCCAAGGCATTCGACGACCTGTCGTTCGGTTTCTACGGCACCACGCTCACCGGCACGCCGCAGCAGCGCGACCGCTGGAAGCGCGCCTTGTCGGCCGTCAACAACGCGCTCGGCGATGCCGTCGGCAAGCTTTACGTGCAGAAATACTTCCCGGCGTCCTCGCGCGCGCAGGTCCAGCAGATGGTGACCAACCTGCTGGCGGTCTTCCCCGAGCGCATCGACAAGCTCGACTGGATGAGCCCGGAAACCAAGGCCAAGGCCAAGGCGAAAGTCGCGGCGACCAATGTCGGCGTCGGCTATCCGGACACGTGGCGCGATTATTCGTCGCTCGATATCAAACCCGATGACGCGCTGGGCAATGCCGAGCGTGCGCGCCTGGCCGAAACCAGGCACCAGATCGCCAAGCTCGGGCAATCGGTGGACCGCAACGAATGGTGGATGACGCCGCAGACCGTCAATGCGGTCAACCTGCCGCTGCAGAACGCGCTCAATTTCCCCGCCGCCATCCTCGAGCCGCCGTTCTTCGATCCCAAGGCGGACGCAGCGGCCAACTACGGTTCGATCGGCGCCACCATCGGCCACGAAATCAGCCACAGCTTCGACAACACCGGCTCGGAATTCGACGCCAGCGGACGCCTGGCGAACTGGTGGACGCCGTCGGATGCCGTGCACTTCAAGGCTGCCGGCGCCAAGCTCATCGCGCAGTACAGCGCGTATGAAGCATTGCCGGGCCTGCATCTCAACGGAGAACAGACGCTGGGCGAAAACATCGCCGACCTCGCCGGGCTGTCGGTCGCACACGACGCCTACATCAAGTCGCTGGGCGGCAAGCCGGCGCCGGTCATCGACGGCCTCAGCGGAGACCAGCGTTTCTTCCTCGCCTTCGCGCAGAGCTGGCGCAGCAAGACGCGTGACGCGGCATTGCGCGCGCAGGTCGTGAGCGACGGCCACGCGCCCGGCCGCTTCCGCGCACAGACCGTGCGCAATATCGATGCCTGGTACGACGCGTTTACGCCCAAGGCAGGGCAGGCGCTGTATCTCAAACCCGAAGATCGCGTCCGCATCTGGTGAGGCGCCGCGGGCGAACCTGACACGCGGCGTGCTCCAACGCGCCGCAGCGCGCGTGACACCCGCTTGCGGCGGTTGGTCTGGCTAGCGCGGTGGTCCCGCGCCGCGCCGCTCGCGCACGAGCGATTCCACCACTGCGGGATCCGCCAGCGTCGACGTGTCGCCCAGGTGTTCCGGACCGATCTCGTCGCCGCCGGCCTCGGCGATCTTGCGCAGGATGCGCCGCATGATCTTGCCCGAGCGCGTTTTCGGCAGTCCCGGCGCCCATTGCAGGTGGTCGGGCGTGGCGATCGGCCCGATGACGGTGCGCACGTGCGCGATCAGTTCGCGATGCAAGGCCTCGCTGGGCTCTTCGACCGCGATCAGCGTGACGTACGCATAGATGCCTTGGCCCTTGAGGTCGTGCGGGAATCCAACGACCGCGGCTTCTGCGACCTTGGGATGCGACACCAGCGCACTCTCGACTTCCGCCGTGCCGATGCGGTGGCCACTGACATTGATGACGTCATCCACGCGCCCCGTGATCCAGAAGTCGCCATCGGCATCGCGCCGGCATCCGTCGCCGGTGAAATACATGCCGGGATAGGTCTTGAAGTAGGTGTGGATGAAACGCTGGTGATCGCCATAGACCGTGCGCATCTGCCCCGGCCAGGAATCGAGCAGCACCAGGTTGCCTACGGCGGCGCCGTCGAGCAGCGCGCCTTGGGCATCGACGATCGCCGGCTGCACGCCGAAGAACGGCTGCATGGCCGAGCCGGGCTTGGCGGCACGCGCGCCCGGCAACGGCGTGATCATGATGCCGCCGGTTTCCGTCTGCCACCAGGTGTCGACGATCGGACAGCGCCCATCGCCGACGACTTCGCCGTACCAGCGCCATGCCTCGGGATTGATGGGTTCGCCGACCGTGCCGAGCACGCGCAGCGACGCCCGCGAAGTGCGTTTCACCGGCGCGTCGCCTTCGCGCATCAACGCGCGGATCGCGGTCGGTGCCGTGTAGAACACGCTGACCTTGTGCCGGTCGACCACCTGCCAGAAACGTGAGGCATCCGGAAAGTTGGGCACGCCTTCGAACATCACCTGTGTCGCGCCGTTGGCCAGCGGCCCGTAGACGATGTAGCTGTGCCCGGTGATCCAGCCCACGTCGGCCGTGCACCAGTAGATGTCATCGGCGCGCAGGTCGAACACGCAGGCGTGGGTGTAACTGGCAAAGACGAGATAGCCACCGGTCGTATGCAGCACGCCTTTCGGCTTGCCGGTCGAGCCCGAGGTATAGAGGATGAACAACGGATCCTCGGCGTTCATGCACTCGGGCGCGCACTGCGAGGGCTGGCCGTCGACGACCGCATCGAACCAGCGATCCCGTGGCATCTGCATGTCGACGGCGGTGCCGGTATGGCGCACGACCAGCACGGTTTCGACGGTATGCGTGCCCGGCAGGCGCAGCGCCGCATCGACGTTGGCCTTCAACGCAATCCGGCGTCCGCCGCGCAGGCCCTCGTCGGCAGTGATGATCAGTTTGCTGCCGCAGTCGGCGATGCGGTCGGCGATCGACTGCGGTGCGAAACCGCCGAACACCACCATGTGGATCGCACCGATGCGCGCACAGGCGAGCATCGCGACGGCGGCGTCGGGAATCATTGGCAGATAGATCGTCACGCGGTCGCCCTTGCGCACACCCAGGTTGCGCAGGGCATTGGCCAGGCGGCATACGCGCGCATGGAGGTCGCGATAGCTGATGCGCTCGGCCGGCAGCGCGGGATCATCGTGTTCGAAGATCAGCGCGGTCTTGTCGCCCTGCGTCGACAGGTGGCGATCCAGGCAGTTGACGCTGGCGTTGAGCTCACCGTCGGCATACCAGCGGATATGGAAATCGTCGAGCGCGAAACTGGTGTCCTTGATCCGCGTCGGTGGCGTGATCCAGTCCAGCCGCTGCGCGACGGCTCCCCAGAACGCATCCGGATCGCGCACCGAGTCGGCGTACATCCGGGTGTAGTCGTCCTGGGCGATGGTGCGGTGCGCGCGATCCGCGGGCAGTTGCGGCTGGCTCATGCGGGGTCCAGGCGATCCGGGAACCCGCAGTGTGCATCAGCGCGCCGGCAACGATGCAACGAAGGCGTCAACGGCGCCGGCGCCGACCGCGCGTGCTGTCGGCCAACGCCCGCTCAGGCCCGCGACAGGTGGGCGATGGCGGTGGTCGCCGCGTCGCGATCGCCGTCGTCGAACGCGATCATCGTCAACGCC
>JAQGOI010000094.1 GCA_028293685.1 Lysobacteraceae bacterium
ATTTGGCGAAGATGCGCGCAATCGTCGTCTTGCCTACGCCGCGGGTCCCACTGAACAGGAACGCATGATGGACGCGCCCGGTATCCAGGGCGTTGGTGAGTGCGCGCACGACGTGTTCCTGCCCGACGAGCTCGGCAAAACGCTTCGGACGCCACTTGCGGGCGAGGACGAGATAGGACATGTGCCCATTCTGACGCGCGACGGGAAAATTTGCCGCAACGGCGGTCGAACTAAATGGCGATGGCCCTGCCGGCTGATCTCGGCGCCCGCATCAATCGATACCGTTGCTGCCTTCCGGCCCTGGCGGGGTTTTCGATCTAGCGTCGCGAGAGGCCGACAGGGCCACCATGAAAACACGCGTGTACTGCGTACGTGACGCATGAAGCTGGCGGAGAGAGGGGGATTCGAACCCCCGAAGCGCGGTTTAGACGCTTACACACTTTCCAGGCGTGCTCCTTCAACCGCTCGGACACCTCTCCGCTGGAACCCGGACGCCTGCAGTGCCTGCATCCGGGGCCGGCAATTCTAGCCGCCACGGCCGATACCCACAACAAATTGAGGTTGATGCGCGTGTTGACGAGCCCTACCGCCACGAGGTTTGCGTCATTCAGCAAACGACAAGCAGCGTGCGTGGGTTCCTGGCGCGCGGCGGCGCGTCGCGAATTGCCGCCGCCGAGTGTCCGCGCCGCGCGGTGCCGAGGTCAGCCGGCGGGGTCATCGCCCACCTGTTCCGCAACGCGGAACAGATCCCAAAGTTTGCTGTGCAAACTTTGGGCCCCCGGGCCTTTGCCCTTCATCCCCGCCCCTGTCGGGGCGCCCCCTTGCAAGGGGGCTTTCACCTCGCAATTCTCCAGATCGACACGTGCTTACTACTCCGGATGCAACCAGTCGTTTGAGCCATCGGCGTAACGCTCGTGTTTCCAGATCGGTACGCTCGCTTTGACGGCATCGATGATGAAGCGGCAGGCGGCGAAGGCGGGGTCGCGGTGCGCGGCCGTTACGCCGACCCAGACCGCGAGTTCGCCGATGACAAGGTCGCCGACGCGATGCACGCATTGCGCGTCGATGATCTCGAACTGCTCCAGCGCATCGGCCAGAATGCGATTGCCCTCGTTCCCCGCCAACGCCGCGTAGGCCTCGTAACGCAGGCCATTCACCTGTCGTCCATCGTTATGGTCGCGAACCCATCCCTCGAAACTGGCGTATGCGCCCACGCGCGCGTCGAGCAGGTCTGCTCGCAGGTTCGCCGTGTCCAGCGGCGTATCCGAAAGGATGAAGCGGGTCATCGGCGCGCTTTCAAGCCTTCAGCCGCCGCTGACCGGCGGAATGAAGGCGACTTCGCTGCCATCGCGCGGCGCCTCCTGCCAGCGCACGAACGTCCCATCGACGGCAACGCGGAGGTGCTCCATCGCGATTGCGAAACCATGGCGCTGCTGCAGCTCACGATACAGCGCAGCCAGATCGGCAGCCTTCGTGTCGACGACTTCGGTGTCCACTCCCGCCGCGTCGCGCAGGCTGGCGAAATACAGCACGGTGGCGCGTGTCACTTGCCGGCCTTGCCGAAATCACGCTTGCCAAAATCGCGTTTGCCGCCGTGCTTTCCAAGCAGGCGTGCCGGCCCGATCACGATCGCATGCGACAACGCCTTGCACATGTCGTAGACGGTCAATGCCGCAACCGTTGCACCCGTCAGCGCTTCCATTTCGACGCCGGTGCGGTGGGTCGTCCGGACGACGCATTCGATGTTGAGGATAGTGGTGCCGCTCCAGTCGATCGCGATCCGGCAACCGTCGATGGGCAATGGATGGCAGAAAGGAATCAACTCGTGCGTCCGTTTCACCGCCATCGTGCCGGCGATGATCGCGGTCTCGACGATGCCGCCCTTCGCGCTCTTCATTGCGGCAGCGCGCAGCTGCGTCGCAACGGCAGCGGGAAAACGAACGCGGCATTCGGCGACCGCTTCGCGGGCAGTCACCTGTTTGCCGGACACATCGACCATCGCCGGCCGACCGGCCGCGTCGCTGTGGGTCAGCTTGCGCGGACGCGTCGCCATCTCAACCCCCGACCAGGAACATTTCGACACGTTTGCCCGCTGGCCGGCGCCCGCGCAACTCGCTGTAACGGTCGCCGCGATTGGACCAAAGGCGCCCGACATGCTCGACAACGGCATCCACGCCATCGGCCAGCACGGCGCGCACATCGGCACCCTCACCGGCGAAAAGGCACGTGTAGAGCTTGCCGTCCGCTGACACGCGCGCGCGATGACAGTCACCACAGAACGGCTCGCTCATCGAGCTGACGAACCCGATCTCGCCGGCACCATCGTCGAATCCGTACCGCGTTGCCACTTCGCCGCGATAGTTCGGCGCCAGCGCCCGCAGCGGCCAGCGCGCATGGATGCGATCGCGCAACTCAACAGACGGCACGACACGGGCAGCGCTCCAGTCATTGCAGGTGCCGACGTCCATGTATTCGATGAAGCGCAACACGTGCCCGCTGTTTCGGAAATGCTTAACCAGCGGCAATACCTGGTCGTCGTTGATCCCGCGCTGGACGACGCAATTGAGCTTGATTGAGACGAAGCCGGCCGCTTCAGCGGCTGCGATACCCGCCAGGACCTGCCCGACGTTCCCTCGGCCACCGGACAACTGCTGGTAGATACGTTGATCCAGTGCATCCAGGCTGACGGTCAGGCGCTGCAATCCTGCTCGGCGCAGCGCAAGAGCCTGGCCAGCCAGCAACGATCCGTTGGTCGTAAGCGCGACGTCATCCAGTCCCGGAATGGTCATCAGGCGAGCGACCAGATCGGGCAATCGCTTGCGCAACAACGGCTCGCCTCCGGTCAACCGCAGCTTTTGGACGCCGAGTCGCACGAAGGCGCGGACAAGTGTCTCCATCTCGTCGAAATCAAGTCGCGATGCAGCATCCAGCCCATGGTCATCGGCGATGCGATCGGCTGGCATGCAGTACGGACACCGGAAGTTGCAGGCGTCGATGACCGACAGTCGCAGATCGCGTAATGGTCGGCCCAGACGGTCCGCCACCGACGCTGGAATTTCGTCGGAAACCTGCGTGGCAAAAACCGGATGGCTGGCTAGCACGGTCACGTCGATTGCAGGGTAAGCGGCTTGGGATCGGGTAAAGGCAAGCACTCGCCCGGTTGCGCGACATGATAGCCGCGTAATGCGAGCGCGTCGGCGTCGGCATGCGCGTAGTGGTACAGCACGCAGCGCGACAACAGCTCGACCGGATATTCCCGCTCAAGGTCATCGATCCCGCTGTGCGACGGATTGCCTTGCAAGGCGCAGTCATGGGCGACGCGCTCACCAGCGCCGGCGAACTTGGCCAGTTCCTCGGGAATAGGTCGCGTATCGCCTGTCCATGCCAGGCTGCCCCGCAAACGCAGGCCAAAGGCGGTGTCCGGCCAGTGATGGCGGACCGGAAAAGTTTCCAGCCGCACGCCGTCGTGCCAGAAAGCCTCGCCCACCGGAATCAATCGGAACGCATCCCAGAAATTCGCGCCGCCTTCGGCGACGACGTTGGGA
>JAQGOI010000112.1 GCA_028293685.1 Lysobacteraceae bacterium
CTTTGGCCCCGCAAAGAAAAGTAACTCGCCTACGGCGAAAGCGTTTAAAGCCGCCGCAGGCAAACACAGTGCGCAAGGCCACGAGCTTGAATCCGCCTTCGAGGGATAACGAACCAAAGATCACGGCCACCTACCGCGCCAACATCCGGATCACCCGATCCACCCACCCCCGATACGGCGGCCGGATCCAATCGCTCGCTGCCCAGCGCGCCTGCCGGAAGACCGGTAGCAACTTGCTGAAGGTTTCGAACCCGGCGCGGCCATGGATCGCACCGTTGCCACTGGCACCGATGCCGCCGAATGGCAAAGCGTGCACCCCGAAATGCAGCAGTGTGTCGTTGACGCTGACACCGCCCGACAGCGTGCGTTGCAGGATGATCTCGATGGTGGCGCGATCATGGCTGAAGGGATACAGCGCCAACGGCCGGTCGTGGGCGCTGATCCACGCCACTGCCTGATCGACCGTGTCATACGTGCGGATCGGCAGGATCGGGCCGAAGATTTCGTCGCGCATCAGAGCCGTGTCGTCGGGCGCGCCGATCACCAGCGTTGGCGGCAACAACCGTTCACGGCGCGCGCGGTCCGCATCGACCGCGATCGGCTGGACGATGCCGGCTCCGCGCTCGCGCGCTTCGTCGATCATTCCGAGCAGGCGCAGGTAGTCGCGGTCATCGATGATCCGCGTGTAGTCGTCGGCATCCTTCAGGTCGCCGTAGCGTGATCGCAGTTGACTGCAAAGGGCCGCGACGAACGCATCGCGTCGCTGCGCGTCGATCATCACGTAATCCACGCCGATGCACGTCTGGCCGGCATTGAACCATTTGCCCGACGCGATACGGGCTGCCGCCAGTTCAACCGGAAAATCAGGTGCCACGATGGCTGGCGATTTGCCGCCCAACTCCAGCGTCACCGGTGTCAGGTTTGGTGCGGCCGCCGCGAGCACCTTGCGTCCGACCGCGGCCGAGCCGGTAAACAGCAGATGGTCGAAAGGCAGTGCCGCGAATGCGGCGCCGACATCCGGGCCGCCGATCGCCACTGCAACGCGATCGGCGGGAAACACGCCGGCCAGCAGGCTGCACAACCACGCACTGGTCCGCGGCGTCAGTTCCGATGGCTTGAGATGGACATGGTTGCCGGCAGCGATCGCGGAAACCAGCGGCACCAGCGCCAGGTTCACCGGATAGTTCCATGGCGCGATGATCCCGACGACGCCGATGGGCATGGACCGGATTTCGGCGCGCGCCGGCCAGAACTTCCAGCCGACGGGTACGCGCCGCGGTTTCATCCAGTGACGCAGGTGTCGCAGCGCATGGTCGATTTCCGCAACGACAATCATGGTCTCGGAGACCATGTTCTCGTGCCGGGAGCGGTGACCGAAATCGGCACTGATCGCCGCATGCATGGCGTCGGCCTGTTGCAGGAAACCGGCGCGCAGGCGCCTGAGGTCGTCGCGGCGCTGGGCCAGCGTCGGGGGATTCGCGCTCCAGGCAACACGCAGTCGCGCCAGCGTGGGTGCCAGCTCCAGCAATGGGCTGGCGTCGTCGACAGCGGCGTGCGCGGCATTCATCGCCCGCAGTGTAGACGCGCGCCGGCCGGGCGGCCTTGAGCACCACCATCGTCTAAAATCCCGTAATGCACCTGCGCCCGTTCAATGGAACCTTGCCGACCATCGGCGATCGCGCCTTTGTCGATCCGACGGCCAGCGTGATCGGCGACGTGGTGCTGGGTGACGATGTCTCGATCTGGCCGGGAACCGTCGTGCGCGGCGATGTCAACTTCATCCGCATCGGCGCGCGCACCAACGTCCAGGACGGCAGCGTCGTGCACGTCAGCCACGACGGGCCCCACGCCAAGCTCGGCGGATTTGCGACGGTGATCGGCGCGGACGTGACCATCGGACACAAGGCGATCGTGCATGCCTGCCGGATCGAGGATGCCGTGCTGATCGGCATGGGTGCGATCGTGCTCGATGGCGCGATCGTGCGCACGCATGGTTTCGTTGGCGCGGGCGCGCTGATCGCGCCAGGCAAGGAGGTCGGCGCCGGCGAACTCTGGCTGGGCAATCCCGCGCGCAAGGTGCGTATGCTCAGTGACGTCGAGATTGAAGCGCTGTACTACAGCGCGCAACACTACGTGCGCCTGAAAGACCAGTACCTGGCGGCCGCACCTGCGTAGCGGGCGTGCTCAGTCGGCGGACACCAGCGCGGCGTCGCGCTCGCGCAGTTGTCCGTAGATCGCGTCGGTGTACGGACGCACGCCGTGCCAGAGCTCGAAACTCTCCGCCGCCTGTTCGACCAGCATGCCCAGGCCGTCGATCGCCTCGCGGCAACCACCTCCTCGAGCCCATGAGAGGAACCCGATCGACGCTTCGCCGTAACTCAGGTCGACCGCCGTGGTGCGCGGGCCGATCAGCGACATCGGCAGGCTCGGGAACACGCCCTCGTGGCCGGCGGATGTGGCATTGACGATCAGGTCGAACTCGCCGTGGGACGCGATGTCGTCCAGATAGCGCGGATGCACCCGTCCAGGTTCGCCCAGTGCATCGGCCAGTGCATCGGCACGCTCGGCATGTCGGTTGACGATATACAGATCGCCGATGCCGGCATCGAGCAGTGCCGGTGCAACGCCGCGCGATCCGCCACCCGCACCAAGTAGCAACGTGCGGCGTCCGCGCAGATCCAGGCGGTTGCGCCCGGTCAGGTCGCGCACCAGCCCCGCACCGTCGGTGTTGTCGCCATGCCAGCTGTCGTCACGGCGTATCAGCGTGTTGACGGCGCCGGCACGTCGCGCGCGTTCGCCCAGCGTCGCGCAGGCCTTCGCCGCGCGCTGCTTGTAGGGCAGCGTCACATTGGCGCCAACGCCGCCGGCCGCCAGGAAGTCCGCAAGCGAAGCGTCGAAATCGGTTGCGTCGATCGCACGGTAGTCCAGCTCGATCCCGGCCTCGCGCGCAAACGCGGCGTGGATGCGCGGCGACAGGGAATGGGCCACGGGGTGGCCGATCACGGCGTAACGCTTCATGCGGATTCCTTCAGCCAGTTGGCCGCCTGCAGGGCGAAATAAGTCAGTACCGCATCGGCGCCCGCGCGTTTCATGCACGTCAGCGACTCGAGCACGCAACCGCGCTCGTCCAGCCAGCCATGGTCGCTCGCCGCCTTGAGCATCGCGTATTCGCCGCTGACCTGGTAGACGAACGTCGGTACGCCGAAAGCGTCCTTCACCTGGCGGACGATGTCCAGGTATGGCAGGCCGGGCTTGATCATCACCATGTCCGCACCTTCTTCCAGGTCCAACGCGACTTCGCGCAAGGCTTCGTCGGCGTTGGCTGGATCCATCTGGTAGGTGGACTTGTCGCCCCTGCCCAATGCCGTGGCGCTGCCGACGGCCTCGCGGAACGGCCCATAGAACTGCGACGCGTACTTGGCGCTGTAAGCCAGGATGCGCGTGTGGACATGGCCGTCGCGCTCGAATGCGTCGCGAATGGCACCGATGCGCCCGTCCATCATGTCGCTGGGTGCGACCACATCAGCGCCGGCGCGCGCGTGCGACAGCGCCTGCCGGACCAGTGCTTCGACAGTGGCGTCGTTGACGACATAGCCGCTGCCGTCGATCAGTCCGTCCTGGCCATGGCTCGTGTAGGGGTCCAGCGCGACGTCGGTAATGACGCCGAGATCGGGGAAGCGCTGCTTGAGCGCGCGGATCGCACGCTGGCACAGGCCGTCTTCGGCCCACGCCGCCGCCGCGTCGAGCGACTTGGCTTCCGGCGCGGTGACGGGGAACAGCGCCAAGGCCGGGATCCGCAACGTGCTGGCCTGTTCGCCGACCCGAAGCAGTTCGTCGATCGACAGGCGCTCGATGCCCGGCATCGATGCGATCGGATAACGACCGTTCGCTTCATGGACGAACACTGGATAGATCAGGTCGTCGGTGGTCAGGACGTTTTCGCGCATCAGCCGGCGCGAAAACCCGTCGCGGCGCATGCGCCGCAGGCGCGTGGAGGGATAGCTCATGGATCAATGATACGCCGCGTGCCGCGAAGGACTGGCGTCAACGCGGCTCGCGCAGGAACCTGGCCATCGACACGCCGGAGAGGATCGGGGCAAATTCCGCGGCGACGTCGACAAAGCCGCGCATCACCGCGATCTCGCGCGGCGTGCGGTTGAGGGTGTCGCGCAGGTCGGGGTCGCAGCCGGCGCGCAACAGGCGCTGGGTTACGCGCAACAAGCCATGCAGGGCGGCCAGGTGCAGCGGGCCGAATCCGCGCGGGTCCTGAGCGTCGAGCGCGACGTCCTCATCGAGCAGGCGTTCGACACCGGTCAACACGACTTCCTCATCGCAGGCCGTGCCTGGTTCAGCACGGGCGCCAAGCAGGAGCAGCAAGGGCGTCACCTGTCCGGCCGGCGCATCGGGCGGCGCGCCGGCGAGCAACAACGTGTCCAGCAAGGCGATCAGGCGCGGCCGCTCGCGCGCAGTGAAGCCGAACAGCGCCGCGCAATGCAACGGGGTCAGTCCTTGTGCGTCCTGCGCTTCGACGCGTGCGCCGGCCGTCAGCAGGCGCGCGCAGACATCGGGCAGTCCCAGGGCCGCGGCCAGCATCAATACGGTGACATCGGCCGGCAGGCGTTGCTCCAGGTCGGCGCCGGCGGCGAGCAGGCGATCGACGATCTCGCCGTGCCGCATGCTCACGGCGGCCGACAACGGCGTCGCACCGGTGTGTGCTGGGAGGCTCGGGTCGGCACCGCGTGCGAGCAGCAGGTCCACCGTCACCCGATGACCGCCGCCGGCGGCACGCAATAGCGCGGTGCAGCCTTGCGCGTCGACGGTGTCGGCGCGCAGGTCGAGATCGAGCAGCCGGCGCACGGCGTCGGCATCGCCGACGATGGCGGCGGCCGGAACGTCGCTGGCGCGCAACGCCCGCATCGGCAACGGCCAGCCCCGCCAGTCGAGCCAGTCGGCGAGATCACGTCGGCCGGTCGACAGCGCGACACCGAGCGGCGTCTGGCCGTCGGCGGCTCGCGTCTGTGGCGAAGCGCCATGGGCCACCAGCAACTTCAGCGCGCCTTCGCGTCCGAGCGCAGCCGCAAGATGCAAGGCGGTCATGCCGTGGCCGTCGCGCGCCTCCAGGTCGGCGCCCGACGCCATCAATCGCACGGCCAGACGGGTCCAGCCCAAGCGCACGCTGAGCGCCAGAGGAGGGTCGCCCGCGGGTGATCGCGCGAGCCAGTCCGCGCCGCGCTCGACCAGTTGCAAAGCGCATTGCTCCAGTCCTCGCCCGGCCTGGTCGTCGGCAACGCATGCCGCCAGGAAGCGCGCGAGGCCCCCGGCCCCGGCAGGCGAAACGCCGCGTCGCAGCAACGCGTGCAACGTCGCCAGTGCCGGCGGACCGCGGGTCAACAGGGTGAAGGCCGCCGTGTCGGCGCCGTCCGGACCCGCGTCGGGGTCAGCGCCGTGGTCGAGCAGCCAAGTGACGCGTTCCTCCGGCGATTGCGCATCGGTATCGATCAACAGGGCGCCCAGATCGCTGGGCGAGAGCAGTGGCACGAGTCGATCCAGGCCGGCATAGGGCGGCTGCAGGAGGCCTTCTCGCAGGAGCGACAACGGCGGGCGGTCCGGCAGGGACGGCCCCGTCGTGTCGTCGGCCACCCGCGAGGGCAACGGATAGCTTGGATCCAGCACGGCCACCACCGCCCAGCGCCCCGCTTCCGCGGCCAGGTCGACGGCACGCTTGCCTGCGTGGTCAGTGCGCGCCGGATCGGTGCCGACGGCGAGCAGGCGTCGAACGAGGTCGATCGATGGGGTTTCGGCCATGCATGCCAGCGCGAGCGCACTGCGCCCAACCTCGTCGACAGCCGTGGCGTCCGCGCCTGCGGTCAGCAGCGCCTCGAAGGTCGATGCGTGCATGCCGCGCGCGGCATCAAGCAATGGCGTGGCACCGGCGGCGTCGCGAGCGTCCACTTCGGCGCCGGCATGCAGCAATGCGGCGAGCGCTTCGTCATTGCCTGCCAGCGCGGCTTCATGCAACGCGCTGCGTCCCTGCGCATCGCGCGCGTTGACCTTGGCCTTGTGTTTGAGCAACAGCTGGACGCCGGCAGCATCGTCTTCCTCGCTGCCCGCGGCCTCGAGCAGTGCCGGCTTGGCGCCGGCGGGCTCGGTCCTGGCGCCGCGCTCGAGCAGGAAACGCGCGAGCCGCCAGTTGCCGGCGGCGCACGCCATGCCCAATGGTGTCACCGCGTCGACGTTGAGCACGTCGAGCTCGGCGGCGGCATCGCGCAACAACGCGGCGACACCTGGATCGGAACTGCGCGCGGCGTGGTGCAGCGGCGTGTTGCCGTCGCTGTCGCCGGCGCGTGGATCGGCGCCGTTGGCCAGCAGCGTCATCACCGCCTCCGGACGACCGTGCCAGCTGTCGCGCGTCGCGGCGAGCAGCGGTGTCATGCCCGCGTGCGCGGCATTGACGTCGACCCCGGCCGCGATCAACGCACGCAGCAGGCGCAGGTCGGGCAGCACTGCGGCGAGCGCCGGCAGGCTGCGCTGGTCGCGGTCCGCGGCAGGTGGAAGCGCACGCGGGTCGGCACCGTTCTCGAGCAGCATCAGCGCCTGGTCGACGCGACCGGTGCGCGCAGCCGAATACAGGGCGACAACCGGATCACCGTCGGCCAGCGGCAGTGGTTGGGGTTGTTCGCGGAGGAAAGCGTGCGCGGTCGGTATGGCTTTTGCGGCCGGTATGCGCTGCAAAAGGCCGTGTACCGCCGGCCAAACCAGCACCATCGCCCCAGCCATCACCCAATGCTGCGTCGCGTCGAGCAGGCCCGGCCAGCACAGCAGCAGCGTGCAGACCAACCCGACCGCGACCAACACCGCCGCGCCGAGCCCGCGCCATGCACCGGCGTCACGCTCAGCCAGCTCGCGCCAGCGTTCGGCGAGGCTGCCGCCATCACGTTCAAGCGCGTGCCACAGCGGCCACGACCGCCAGAGTGCGATCAGACC
>JAQGOI010000115.1 GCA_028293685.1 Lysobacteraceae bacterium
ATCGCGGCGGCGACCTGGCCCGAGACGAACTCGAGCAGCGCCTTGTCCTTGTCGGTGTAACGGACGTCCCCGGAGTAGCTCTGCACGACGAGCGCGCCGATCGTGCGCGACTGTGATTTGAGTGGGACGCCAAGCCAGTCCATCGAGCCGGTGCCGATGATTTCGAGTTCCTGGTGGATGCCCACACGGGGCGTGTCAGGGGTCAACAGCAGGGATTGCCCCAACTGGATCACGCGGCCCGAGAGCGTGCCGTCGTCCAGCTTTTGCGGTTCGGGTGCCGTGTCGTGTTCGTCGACGTAATACGGAAAGGTCAGCTGGTCCTTGCGTGCGTCATGCAACGCGACGAAAAAATTCCGGGCCGGAAGCAGTTGCCCGACGATCTCGTGGATCGAATGGAACAGATCGGGCAAGGTCGATGCCGATTGCGCTGCCTCGGAAATCTGATGCAGCGCGGCACGCGTCTGTTCTCCGACTTTGCGGTCGGTGAGGTCGGCCATCGCGCCGATCATCCGCAACGGCTTCCCGCAATCGTCGAGCACGACACAACCGCGATTGAGGACGTAGGAAAAGCTGCCGTCGCCTTTCCGGAACCGGTATTCGTCCGTCCACGCGCCGCCTTCGCGAAGCACGCCCATGACGCCGGCCATCACCCGTTCCCTGTCGTCAGGATGGATGTGGTCCTGCCACCAGCGGATACCGGAAGGGCTTTGCACATCGTGATGGCCGAAGATCGTCCGGATGGTTTCGTTCCAATCAAGCGTGCCGCTGGCCAGATCCCAATCCCAGATGGCGTCGTTGGTGGCGCGCTGCACGAGCTGGTAAAGCTCGTTCTGGCGTTGCATGGCAGCTTCTGCCTGCCGGCGCAGCGATTCACCTTGCAGGTGGTCCAGAGCAAAGGAGATATCGGCTGCAGCTTTATCGAGCAGTTCGATTTCCGGGCCTGCGAAGAAACCGCGCCGGGCGGAATACACCGCGAGCGCGCCGCACACGTGCCCGTCCATGCGCAGGGGAAAGGCAGCGATCGCGTTGAATCCGCACCGTGCAGCAGCAGCGTGCCAAGGCTGCGTGTCAGCCAATTGCGAAAGATCATTGAGTACGCGCGAGGCGCCTTCGCGAATGGCCTGGTCGACAGGACCGGTCCCTTCGGGCGAATCATCGCCACGCGCCGCAACGCTGTCCAGGTAACCGTCGATGTCTCCGTAGCGGCTGGCGACGCTGACGGTGTGCCGTGACGGATCGTTCCAGCCCACCCATGCCATCTTGAACTTGCCGAATGCGACCAGCGACTCGCAAACGTCAGCGAATAGTTGCTCGCGCGTCCTTACGCGGACGATGGCCTGGTTGATCTGGCTCAGCGCGGCATGGAGCTGGCTCATGCGGAGCAGCAGCTGCTCCTTGTCGCCTGCGGTGGTAGTCGCGGTCATGACGACCCGCAGCATAGCCGTCCGGATGATCGCCTGCCTGCTGATCGACGAGCGCGGCCGGGAGTGAGCCGGCCGCGGTTGGCGATGGCGCCCTGTCGATTACTGGGAGTTGTCGACCAGCGCCTCGGCTTTCGCGGCACAGATGAAGTCGTTTTCGCTCAGCCCGCCGACGTCGTGCGTCGAATAGCGCACCACGCAGCGGTCGTAGTGCACGCTGAGATCCGGATGATGGTCCTCACCGTGTGCCATCCACGCCAGTGCATTGACGAAGGCGATGGTGCGGTAATAGTTGGAAAACGAGAATGTTCGCGACAACGCGTGGCCGGCTTCCACGCATTGCCACCCGGGTACCTGCGGGAGCAGTTCGCGTACCCGCGCCTCGGTGAGGCGATGTTCGACACCCTTGCGCGCGATGCAATGGGCCTGGGCAAGCGGGATCAGGTCGGTCATGGGGGATCCCTCGTGGCTTCGATGAATGCAATGCATCAGCGCAAGGCGCCGGTGAATCCAGAACGGATTGGCAAGACGCAGGTCGATAGAATAGCCGCATGATCGATATCTCCGAGTCGGCGCAGGCGCATTTCCACAAGCTCATCGAGCGCGAGGGCCTGCCGGGCATGGGCGTTCGCCTGAGCGCAATGCATCCGGGAACGCCCAAGGCGGACGTGCGGCTGGAGTTCGCCGAACCGGCCGATCTGCAGGGCGACGAGTGGGCGGTGGATTGCGATGGCTTCACGCTCTGGGTGGATGCCACCAGCGTCACGTACCTCGACGGCGCGCAGATCGACTATCTGCGGCAGGGCACCGGCGGCCAGCTGCAGATCCGCGCGCCCGGGATCAAGGGTCAGGTCCCGGCTGAGTCAGCGTCCCTTGTCGAGCGGGTGCGGTGGATTGTCGAGCACGAGATCAACCCGCAGCTGGCCGAGCACCGCGGCCATGTGGCTGTCGAGCAGGTGACCGGCGACGGCGTGGTGGTCCTGCGATTCGGCGGCGGCTGCCACGGCTGTGGCATGGCCGACGTCACTTTGAAACAAGGCATCGAAAAGACGTTGCTGACCAAGGTGCCCGGCGTCACGGCCGTCCGCGACACCACCGATCACGACACCGGTGAGGCGCCTTACATGCCGCGTGATACCGCCTGAGCGACCAGACCGCCAGCGCAGCGGGTCGGCTGTTTTCTGCGGCTGACCTGATCGATGTCGTCAGCGCGCGTGGACGATCGCGGCATTGGCTGCGCGCAGGTCCGGAGATACCCCCCGGCGAATTTCCACCCGCCTGGAAAGACTGGTTCGCCAAGGCAGGCGAGCGACTGGGGCGTATCACTGGAGCACCGGCCGAGGCCATCGTCGCGATCCTGGTGACACGGGCGCTTTCTGCGCGGCCGCGTCGTTCCACCGAACTCAACCGCTGGCAGGCATTCGCCATGCTGTGGCGGCAGCAGTGGACGCCACCGGAACGCGAAGACCAGCGCGTCCGCTGGCTCGCTGCAGCGCTGACCTTCGTGATCCATCTGGTGCTGCTCGTGCTCCTGTTCTGGTTGGCATCGGTGCACTTCAACATTGCCTCGGCTCCCGAAGGCGAGGACGTCGTCCAAGTGGAATACGTCGGCACCGGTACGCCGACCGACCAGGCGGGAGGCGCACCGCAAGGCACCGTTGCCCAACCGGTGTCCGCCGCCGCCGCGAGCCCGCCAAAACCGTCCTTGCATCCCGAGAAGGTCGTGCCGTCACCACCAGTCCCGGCCGTTGCGGCGACGCCTGCAGTCGCCATGCCACCGGCAGCCCAGGAAACTGCCGAACCTGCACCGGCCCGCGCCCAGCCGTTGCAGGTCAGCCAGGTGCCCCTGCCCAGCAGCAGTTTCACGCTGCCGCCGCCGACGCCACGGACGGTCGAGCTGCCGCAGGCCCAGGTCAACGCGCCTGCGTTGCAGGTGCCCATCCGCGATATCGAACTGGCCAGGCCGGCGCCACCCGTTCCGGTGCCGCAGGTCGCAGCGCCGACCGCGATTCCCACGCGCCCGCTGCCCGCACCGGTAGTCACGGCACCCCCGGCACCCCCGCAACCGATCACACCCCGACCACCAACGCTTGCTGCTGTATCCACGCCAGCAACACCTCCGCCCATCGCGAAGCAGACGGCGCCCGCAACGCCGCCATCGGCGAAACCAGTCCAGGCCGCTGCCGGACAGAGCGCGACTGCAGCCAAAATCCCATCGACGGCCCCTGCCAGCTCAGCGCAGACGGCAGGAGGGACACCTGCGGCGACGACCGGATCACGGCCTGCCCAGGCGGCTGCGGGCAGTGGACCCGCCACGACCGCAAGGCCGGGAGCGCCACCCTCGCCACTTCGTGCTGACGATTGGGGTGCTTCCAGCAGGAGCCGAGCTGGCGGCAATACCGGGAAGCAGCCGGGATTGTTCAATGCAGACGGCAGCCCGCGGCTTTCGGCTGGCACGGCGCAGCCTGGAGGCGGATTTCCCCCGGGGAGTGATCATTGGACGCGCGACCAGTTCGACCGCGCGGGCACCTGGTTGAAGCGGGCACCGAACGACTTCACGCCGACCCGTTTTGAAAAAGCCTGGGTACCCAACGAAACACTGCTGGAGGAATGGGTGCGCAAGAACATGCGGACCGTGGACATTCCGATTCCCGGCTCGTCGAAGACGCTGCACTGTGTGGTGTCCCTGCTGCAGCTGGGCGGCGGATGCGGCATCACCGATCCCAACATGAACGACCAGGAAGCCGAGGCGCGGCCGCCCCCGGACATCCCCTTCAAGCCGGAGTTGCAGGACGACCAGCGGAGTCCGCGCAAGCCGGGCGTTCCATAGCAAACGGCCCGCTTGCGCGGGCCGTCGTGTGTTCCCAGGCAGGGATGTCGTGCGCCGACTTCCCCGTTACTCCAGGCCGCTCAGGTCCCTGAGTCGGGTGGGCTGCGAACCGAAATAGGCAGCGGCATCGGCGATCTGCTGGTCCGTGAGCTTTTTGGCCTGCGCCGACATCAACGCGTTCTGGCGATCCCCGTCGCGATACAACTGCAACGAGTGCGCGATGTAGTCGTGGTACTGGCCGCCGAGCTTGGGATAGGTCGGATCGATCGGTGCATTGCCCGCAGGGCCGTGACAATCAACGCACGCCTGGCCCGTTTCGACATTCTTTGTCGAAGCGAGTTTCTGTCCGGCGTCGGCATGACCGGGCGGGAGTCCTGCCGAAGATTCGGAATGGCCTTCGCTGCGGTCGGCGGATGAATGGGCCGCTGGTGTTTCGCCAGCAGGCGTGCAGCCGGCCAGCACCAGACCGCTGGCAAGCAGGACGATGGCGAGCGGACGGACGTGTGCGAGGTGGATGGTCATTGGCAGGCTCATTTCAGGGTCGAGATGAAGGCGGCGATATCGGCGATGTCCTGTGCCGAGAAGCTCCGCGCCTGCGCCTGCATGGTCGGATGCTTGCGGGTTCCCTGCTGGTATTCCGTTAGTGCGTTGATCAGGTATTGCGGCGCCTGTCCGCCAATACGGGGCACGTGGTAGTTCGGGTATCCGTTGCGGTATCCCTCGACGCCGTGGCAACCCTGGCAGGTATAGGTCAGTTGCTTGCCGCGTTTGGCGTCACCGGTGATCGTGGCGGCCGCTGTTGCCGGTGCGGCAACAGGGGCGGTGGTTGCAGGAGGAGTCGCTGGAGTCTGTGCCAGCGCGGTGCCGGCGGCGAAAGTCAGGCAGGAGGCGAGCAACAACGGTCGGATCATTGGTTTATCCGCAGTCGAAAGGCGAGGGATGCAAGCGTGGACCGGCACAACGCAGCCGCGCGATGTGCAAGCGGGCCAGTATAGCGACCTGCCCCGGGCAACCCAATCGGGCAAAAAGACGGGTGTGCAGGCCGCGGCCAAAGCGCACCATGACCTATGGCGCATTTGGACCGCGCTGTCGGGGTGATATACATACATACAACACCAGACAACAGGCTTCCGTCATGCGCGTTTCCGTCAACTCCCCGCACGCCCCCCGCGGGCCCCTGTCCGCCGGGTTGATGCTGGTATTCCTGCTGCCCGGGCTGCTGATGCTGGGCGCCTGCAAGCGGGGCGGTGAAGGCGATGCCCAGGCAAAGGACGGCAAAAAGGCTCCCGAGGCCGTCCCGGTCGAAGTGGCCCAGGTGACCCGACGCCCGATCGCTGCCAGCTATGCGGGCACGGCGCCGCTGGAAGCGCGTGGAGAGTCGCAGGTCGTTGCCAAGACGTCCGGCGTCGCATTGAGCGTCATGGCCGAAGAGGGACAGCTCGTGAACGCGGGGCAGGTCCTCGTCCGCCTGGACTCGGCACGCGCTGCATTGCAGGCAGCCCAGAGCGCGTCGCAGATGCGCAAGCTGGAGGCCAGTTACGCGCGCTCGCGCCAGCTCGCCGAGCAGAAATTGATCAGCGCCAACGATATCGACCAGATCAAGTACGACCTGGAAAACGCACGTGCCGTCAATCGTCTCGCCAATCTCGAACTCTCCTACGCCAACGTGACCGCACCGATTTCCGGCGTGATCGCGCAACGCTCGATCAAGCCAGGCAACTTCGTGCAGATCAATACGCCGATCTTCCGGATCGTCGACAACTCGCGCCTCGAAGCGACATTGAATGTTCCCGAGCGTGAGCTCGAAACGCTCAAGGCAGGATTGCCGGTCAACCTCCAGGTCGATTCGATGCCAGGAAAGACATTTACCGGCAGCGTGGACCGCGTCGCGCCGGTCGTGGACTCAGGCAGCGGAACCTTCCGGGTGATTTGCGCATTCGCTGGAGGCGGCCTGTTGCAGCCCGGTATGTTCGGACGCATGCAGATCGACTACGACAAGCGCGCTGACGCACTGGTGATTCCGCGCACGGCATTGCTGGACGACGAATCGGATCCGGCAGTGTTCACGATACGGGCGGGCAAATCGCTGCGCGTGCCCGTCAAGCTCGGCTACATGGACGGCGGCTGGGCGGAAGTGCGCAGTGGCCTCAGGCAGGGCGACCAGGTTGTCGTCGCCGGAAAGACGGCGCTGCGCGATGGCAGCCTCGTGCAGATCCTCGGCGCCCCGGTCGCGAAATCGATCGCGGCAGCTGCACCCAACGTACGCAAGTAAGCGGGATCCAACGTGACGACTCCTACCAGCGCGACGTCCTTCAGCGTCGTCGAATTCGCCACACGCCGCCGCGTGACGGTGGCGATGATGACGATCACCCTGGTGCTGTTCGGGCTGATCGCCTTGCAGAGTCTCAAGGTCAACCTGCTGCCGGACCTGAGCTATCCAACACTCACCGTGCGCACCGAGTACACGGGTGCCGCACCGACCGAGATCGAGACGCTTGTCAGCAAGCCGGTCGAAGAAGCGGTCGGTGTGGTCAAGGGCCTGCGCAAACTCAAGTCGGTATCGCGTACCGGGCAGAGCGATGTCGTGCTGGAATTCGCCTGGGGCACCGACATGGACCAGGCCAGCCTGGACGTGCGCGACAAGATGGAAGTCGTGCAACTGCCGCTGGAAGCGAAGGCGCCGGTGCTCTTGCGGTTCAATCCCTCCACGCAACCGATCTTGAGGCTGGCACTGACCGCGAAGCAGCAGGGCGATTCGGAGCGCGCGCTTTCGGAATTGCGCCGCTACGCGGATGAGGATCTGAAAAAGAAGCTCGAGCCGGTGGATGGCGTCGCCGCGGTCAAGGTTGGCGGTGGTCTCGAGGACGAAGTCCAGGTCGACATCGACCAGCAGAAGCTTGCGCAGCTCAATCTGCCGATCAGCACTGTGATCGATCGCCTGAAGCAGGAAAACATCAACGTCTCCGGTGGCAGGCTCGAAGAAGGCACGCAGCGATTCCTGGTGCGCACCGTCAACCAGTTCGCCAGCGTCGAGGAGATCGGCAACATGCTGGTCACCACGCAGGCGGCCGGCGGGGGCGCCGCACAAAGCGCGGCCGAACAGATGGCGCGCGTTGCGGCGGCAACCGGCGACGCCAGCGCGATGGCTGCGGCGGCATCGGTGCAGTCGGCATCGGGTTCGGCTCAAGGCACGATCGCCAACGGCATGCCGGTGCGACTCAAGGATATCGCCGTCGTCCGACAAGGCCACAAGGAACGCGAAGCAATCATCCGGCTGGGCGGCAAGGAAGCCGTCGAACTGGCCATCTACAAGGAAGGCGACGCCAATACCGTGGCGACCGCCGATGCTGTGCAGAAGCGGCTCACCGAGATCAAGGATCAGATTCCACCCGATATCGAACTCACGACGATCGATGACCAGTCGCAGTTCATCCGCAACGCCATCAGCGATGTGAAATGGGACGGCGTGATCGGCGGCCTGCTCGCGATCCTGATCATCTTCCTGTTTCTTCGCGATGGCTGGAGCACATTCGTCGTCGGCCTGTCGTTGCCGGTGTCGATCATCGCGACGTTCTTCTTCATGGGCCGGTTCGGGCTCAGCCTCAACGTGATGTCGCTTGGCGGCCTCGCGCTGGCGACCGGACTGGTCGTCGACGACTCAATCGTCGTGCTGGAATCGATCGCCAGGGCGCGCGAACGCGGGCTAGGCGTCCTCGACGCCGCCATCGCCGGTACCAGCGAAGTCAGCATGGCGGTCATCGCTTCGACATTGACGACGGTCGCCGTGTTCCTGCCGCTGGTCTTCGTGCAGGGCATCGCCGGGCAACTGTTCCGCGACCAGGCATTGACGGTTGCGTTGGCGATCGGCATTTCGCTGGTCGTGGCGATGACGCTGATTCCGATGCTCAGCTCGCTCAAGGGGCGGCCGCCACTCGCATTCCCGGAGGAGCCGCCGCACCCGAAATGGCAACCGACATCGCGCGTGGAAAAACCGATCGCCGCGATCGAGCATGGGATCGGCGCTGGCGTGCGCGGAGGATTTTTCGGCGTCAGCTGGCTGCTGATCCGGGCGTGGCGGGGACTGGTGGCCGTTGTCGGCCCGGTCATGCGCAAGTCCAGCGACCTTGCAATGTCCCCATACGGTCGTGCCGAACGCGGTTACTTGAAGCTGCTGCCCATGGCCCTCGAGAAGCGCGCATTGGTCCTGGGCACCGCGGCGGTCGTGTTCGTACTCACCCTGCTGATCATCCCGCACCTGGGTGCCGACCTCATCCCGCAGCTGGCGCAGGACCGGTTCGACATGACGGTCAAACTGCCGCCCGGAACGCCGTTGGCCACCACCGATGCGCTCATCGGCAACCTGCAGAAGGTGCACGGCAAGGACGATGGAGTCCGCGTGCTTTACGGTGTCAGCGGCAGTGGCACGCGACTGGACGCGAATCCAACCGAAAGCGGCGAGAACATCGGCAAGCTCAGCGTGATCATGACCAACGGTGGCAACAAACAGGTCGAAGCGCGCGAGACAGAAAGGCTGCGCCAGACCATGCAGGGTTACACCAACGCGCAGGTCGATTTCAGCCGCCCTGAGCTCTTCAGTTTTTCCACCCCGCTTGAAATCGAGATCACCGGCCAGGATCTCGATGCGATCGAACGCGGTGGTCGACGGCTTGCTGCAATGCTGCGGGCCAATCCGCACTACGCCGATGTCAAATCGACGGTGGAACAGGGGTTCCCGGAGATTCAGATCCGCTTCGACCAGGAGCGTGCGGCCGCGCTTGGCATGACCACGCGGCAGATCGCCGACGCCGTGGTCAGCAAGGTCCGCGGTGACGTCGCCACCCAATACAGTTTCCGCGACCGCAAGATCGACGTGCTGGTGCGTGCGCGTGCGTCAGACCGGGCATCGGTGGACAGCATCAAGCACCTGATCGTCAATCCGGGCAACGGGCATCCGGTGACGCTGGATTCGGTGGCCGAAGTGATCTCCACCACCGGCCCCAGCGAAATCCATCGTGCCGACCAGGTACGCGTGGCGGTGGTGTCGTCGAACCTGCGCGGCATCGATCTTGGCGGCGCTGTGCAGGAAGTGCGCGACATGGTTGCCGCCGATCCACTGGGCGCCGATATCGGCATGCATATTGGCGGTCAGGGTGAAGAGCTGTCCGACTCGATCAAGTCGCTGCTGTTCGCGTTCGGCCTGGCGATCTTCCTCGTCTACCTGGTGATGGCATCGCAGTTCGAGTCGCTGCTGCATCCGTTCGTCATCCTGTTCACCATCCCGCTCGCGCTGGTCGGTGCGGTGCTGGCCCTGTTCCTGAGTGGATCGACGGTGTCTGTCGTCGTCTTCATCGGATTGATATTGCTGGTCGGCCTGGTGGTGAAGAACGCCATCATCCTGATCGACAAGGTCAACCAGCTGCGCGAGCAGGGTGTTGCCAAGCGCGACGCGCTGGTCGAAGGCGCACGGTCGCGTTTGCGCCCGATCATCATGACCACGATGTGCACGCTGTTCGGCTTCCTGCCATTGGCGATTGCAACTGGCGAGGGTGCCGAAGTCCGTTCGCCGATGGCGATCACCGTCATCGGAGGACTGCTGGTGTCGACGCTGCTGACGCTGGTCGTGATCCCGGTGGTGTACGACCTGCTCGACCGGCGTGCGGACGGGTACTACCGCGAACGCGGACGTCGTGCCAGGCGCGAAAACGCAGAGGTGGTCGCCGGGATCAGCACCGAGCAGGCGCCCTTGACCGATGCGGGGCAGGCATGACAACCAACGCCAGCCGCAGGTCCGCGCCCCGATGAGCATTGCTGAATTCAGCATCAAGCGGCCGGTCACGACGATCATGTTTTTCGTGTCGTTGGTCGTGATCGGACTGATTGCGGCGGTCCGCCTGCCGCTGGAGGCGTTTCCCTCGGTAACGGCGCCACTGATCTTCGTGCACCTGCCCTATGCAGGGTCGACGCCGGAAGAAGTGGAACGGACCGTGTTGCGGCCGGTGGAGGAAGCGCTTTCCACCATGTCCGGCATCAAGCGGACCGAAGGCACCGCGCGTGCGGATGGTGCGGACTTCCTGGTGTTCTTCACCGACTGGAGCCGCAACATCTCCATCGCCGCTTCCGATGCACGCCAACGCATCGACGCCATCCGCGACCAGCTGCCTGCCGAACTGCAGCGCTACACGATCCAGAAATTCGATGCCGGCGATCAGCCCGTCCTGAAAGTCCGGCTGGCCAGCAACACGCAGAACCTCACCGGCGCCTACGACCTGATCGATCGCCAGTTCAAGCGGCGCCTCGAACGCATCCCCGGCGTGGCCAAGGTCGAAGTGTCAGGCGCTTCGCCAAATGAAGTCGAGATCGCCATTTCGCCCGATCGCCTCACCGCCCACAACATCAACCTCAACGATCTCACCAACACGTTGAAGGCTGCGAATTTCTCCTTGTCGGCCGGCCTGGTCGACGATGGCGGACAGCGGCTGCGCGTGGAACCGGTCGGCGAACTGACCGACCTGAAGCAGCTGACCGACCTGGTCGTAGGCAGCAGTGGCGTGCGCCTGGGCGACATCGCCGACGTGCGGTTGAAGCCGGCACGCATGGACTACGGTCGCAGGCTGGACGGCCAACCGGCGGTCGGCCTCGACATCTTCAAGGAACGCGAAGCCAACCTCGTCGACGTATCGAGCAGCGCACTCCGGGAAGTCGAGGAAATCCGCAAGGATCCAGCGCTCAGCGGCATCCAGGTCAAGGTCATCGACAACCAGGGCGACAATGTCACCAGCTCGCTGACAAGCCTGGCCGAAGCCGGTGGCATTGGACTGGTCCTGTCCATAGCGGTGCTGTTTTTCTTCCTGCGTCATTGGCCATCGACATTGATGGTGACGCTGGCGATTCCGATCTGCTTCGTGATCACGCTCGGGTTCATGTATTTCGCCGGCGTCACGTTGAACATCCTGTCGATGATGGGGCTGCTGCTGGCGGTCGGCATGCTGGTGGACAACGCGGTCGTCGTTGTCGAAAGCATCTACCAGGAGCGCGAGAAGAATCCCGGCCAGCCGCGCCTTGCGTCGATTTTGGGGACCAGGCACGTGGCCATCGCGCTTTCGGCGGGCACGCTGTGTCACTGCATCGTGTTCATCCCCAACCTGTTCGGTGAGCGCAATTTCCTTGCGATCTACCTCTCGCAGATCGCGATCACGATTTCCGTCTCACTGCTGGCCTCATGGCTGGTAGCGGTCAGCCTGATCCCGATGATCTCCGCGCGGCTGAAGACGCCCCCGACCGTCGGCGGCGATGCGGCGTCGAAGGGACTGATACCTCGCCTGCAAACCCGCTACGCAACGTTGCTGAGGTGGACACTCGAGCACCGCGGCAAGTCGGTACTCGGCATCCTGCTGATCATTGCGATCAGCATCGTGCCGATGGTGTTGACCAAGAAGAACATGTTCGGCGGCGACGGTGGCGAGCAGATCGGCATCGACTACCAGTGGAACGGGAGTTACACCAAGGAACAAATGTCCGACGAGGTGTTGCGGGTCGAGCATTTCCTCGATGCCAACCGCGCCAGGTACCACATCAAGCAGATCTATTCCTATTATTCGGAGCAGGGCGACGCGACCACGATGGTCACGTTCGACAGCAAGGACGCCAAGGTCACCAAGCCGTTGAGCGACCAGATCAGCAAGGCGCTGCCGAAATCGGCGCGGGCCAGCATCAAGCTTGGCGACAATGGCGACAACGGCGGCGCCCCTGGCCAGAACGTCGAAGTACAA
>JAQGOI010000119.1 GCA_028293685.1 Lysobacteraceae bacterium
GGGGTCACTCCGCAGGAATTGCGGCGCCGGGTGACTTCTCCGGAGGGCACGACCGATGCGGCCGTTAAGGTGCTGCTCGCAGGCGGATTTCCGGCGCTGATCGCGCAGGCCGTCCACGCCGCCAGACTGCGCGGACGCCAGCTTTCCACCGAGCTCGACTGATCCCATGACAACGCTCCGCAAACGAACCCTTGCCTTGGCCATTGCATCGCTCCTGTTGCTTGTGGGCTGCAACCCGCAGGCACCCGAAGCCAGCGCGCCAGCACAGTCAGCTGTCAATGGCCAGACAGACGCCGTTGCAACGATTGGCGACGTCACCGTGCGCTCGAGCGTCATCCAGACATCGATGCTGCCCGAGGAGGTTGCCCGCCAGTACGGCGTGGAGCGCAGTCCGAAGACACTGCTGTTGCTGGTGGCCTCCCGCAAGGGTGATGCCGCGGTCGCCACGTCGTTGCCTGCGACGGTGGGCGCGACGGTCACCGACCTGCGTGGTGGCGTGCAGGACATCGCCATCCGTCAGGTGCAGGCGGACTCATTCACCGACTACGTCGGAACGTTGACAACCACCCTTCCGGACACGCTGCGATTCGACGTGACCGTCCGCATCGACGGCATTGCACCTGTGCATCTGCGGTTCCAGCGCGAGTTGTATCCGCAGTAACGGGTGCCGATCAGCCCTTGGATTTCGCAACGCCTTCGTGTTGACGGCACCAGGCCGTGACGATGTCGGCGATCGCGCGTACCCCATCGGTGAGCGCGGCCGGACCGGGCTGCAGGATCATCGGCGACTTGATTTCGTACAGTTCGCCGTCACGCACAGCGGGGATCGCGTGCCAGCCCGGCCTTGCCGCCACACGGTCTGGCTGGAATTTCTTGCCGCACCACGAGCCGATGATGATGTCCGGTGCGCGCCGGACCACTTCATCCGGGTCTTCAAGGATGCGTTGTCTGGCCAACGGCTCGGCGGCGCGCTCGGGAAAGATGTCATCGCCCCCGGCGATACGGATCAGCTCGGCGACCCACTGGATGCCGCTGATCAGCGGCTCGTCCCATTCCTCGAAGTACACCTTCGGCCGACACTGCCGTTGCGACGCTTCGCCGGCGATCGTACCCAGCCCGCGGCGCAGACCGTCCGCGTATTGCGTTGCCCGATCGCCCGCTCCGACCAGCGCACCCAATCGGCGGACGTAATCGACGATTCCATCGACGCTGCGATGGTTGCTGATCCACACCTCCACGCCGCTGCGAATCAACGCGCTGGCGATATCCGCCTGGATGTCGGAAAAACCCACGACGAAGTCAGGTCGCAAGGCAAGAATGCGATCGATCTTCGCCGAGGTGAAGGCGCTGACCTTCGGCTTGTCCCGCCGCGCTTCAACTGGACGCACCGTAAAGCCGCTGATGCCGACGATGCGGTCCTGTTCGCCCAGGGCATACAGGGTTTCGGTCGGCTCCTCCGTCAAGCAGACGATGCGCCGTGGACCGATCACGCGCAGGCTGCCGCGATCATGGATATAACATCCGCCTGCTCCACTCGCCCGCGATGCCGACTTCGTACATCTCACGCAGGTGCAGCCTGAACTCGGCGCCGAGCCAGAATTCGATGCGTTCGGGTCGCACCCGGAAGCCGGTCCAGCGTTGGGGTCGCGGCACGTCGCCACCGGCGAATTCGCCCTCGACCTGCGCCAGCCGATCTTCGAAAACCTGACGCGATTCCAGCGTTTCGGACTGCATCGATGCCCACGCGCCCAACTGGCTGACGCGTGCCCGGGTGGCGAAATAGGCATCGGCTTCGTCTTCGGAAACCAGCTCCACGCTGCCTTCGATGCGCACCTGCACGCCGTTGCGTACGCGCGGCCAATGGAACAACAGCGCGGCGCGGGGATTGGATTGCAATTCGCGACCCTTGCGCCCGTCCATGTGCGTGTAGAAGACAAAGCCGCGCTCGTCGTGTGCCTTGAGCAACACCGTTCGGGCAGAAGGACGGCCGTCGGGCGTAGCGGTGGCGATGACCATGGCCGTGCGATCCGGCTCGCCGGCAGCGAGTGCTTCGTCGAACAGGCGCTGGAAGATGATCAGTGCTTCGGCGTACAAGGGGCTGGCGTTCATTGCGTTATTGTCTCTCGATGCCCACCCGTACGCATTCCCGATCCTCCGCCGGCTACGCCGAAGCCTTTGTCGCCAGCATTCTGGATGATGCCATCGCGCACCGTTGTCGCACGTACGCCATCGCCGGCCTGCAGGGCACGGGAAAGTCGACCCTGTCGGCGCAGATGGTCGCCCTGGCGGAACGCCAAGGCCTGAGGGTCGTGGCGTTGTCGATCGACGACTTCTACCTGGGTCACGAGGCGCGACAGCAACTGGGGCGTCGCGTGCATCCGTTGTGCGCCACGCGCGGCGCTCCGGGAACGCACGACGTCGCTCTGGCATGTGCCGTGATCGACGCACTGCGCGACGGAGGGCCGACAGCGCTGCCGCGCTTCGACAAGATCGCCGACGACCGCCTGCCCAGCGAGCAGTGGCCCGTCGTCGATGGCGCTGACCTGGTGATCCTGGAGGGTTGGTTCCTCAAGGTGCCGGCACAAACGGAAGCAGAGCTCGAGCGGCCGGTGAATGCGCTGGAGCGCGATGAAGACACCGGTGGCACGTGGCGGCGCTGGAGCAACGCTGCGCTGGCCCACGACTACCGACCGTTGTGGATGCGCCTGGACCGGCTGCTGTTCCTGCAGGGGCCGGGCTTCGAGATCGTGCCGCAATGGCGATGGCAGCAGGAACAGACCTTGCAGGCGCTCCATCCCGAGCGCCAGGCGATGACACGCGGGCAGGTCGAACGGTTCGTGCAGTTCTTCGAGCGCGTCAGTCGACAATCGTTGCGCACGCTGCCGGAGTTGGCCGAGCGCACCATCCGCCTGGATGCCCAGCGGCGACCGATCGAGAGTGCCGTGGGCGAATGAGGTCCCGCTGTAAATATCGCCGACTCATGCGGCACGCCAACCTGCAGTGCGCGTGGCGCGGCTGTTAGCATCCGCCGCATGAATCCAGCCAACAACCTGATCCTCGTCGGCCCCATGGGGTCCGGCAAGACGTCGATTGGGCGGCGGCTTGCCGAACTGCTCGACCTGGCGTTCGTCGATGCCGATCGCGACATCGAGCTGCGCACGGGCGCCGCGGTCGGTACCATCTTCGATTGCGAGGGCGAGGACGGTTTCCGCGCACGCGAGCGCGCCGCCATTGCCGAGCTGCTGGCCACCGACGGACAGGTCATCGCGACCGGCGGCGGCGCAGTGCTGGACGCCGGCAATCGCGAACGCATGCGCCAACGCGGTTTCGTCGTGCATCTGGATGTGGCCGTCGAAGTTCAGCTGCAACGGCTGGCACGTGATCGCGTGCGGCCTTTGTTACAACGCGAGGATCGCGAACAGGTGCTGCGCGAGCTCAGCGTGCGAAGGGCGCCTCTGTACGCGGAGGTGGCCGACCTGCGTTTCGACACCGATGGCATGACGACCACGGAAGCCGCTGCCGGGCTGCTGCATGTCCTGCAGGAACGCTGGCAACGCGGCGGCATGGCCGCATGACCACGGTGGTCGATGCCGGCGGGACGCTCCCCTATCGGATCCATGTCGGTGCGGGGCTGGTGGACGACGGGGCGTCGCTGGCTGAGCACGTGCGCGGACGCCACGTGCTGATCGTGAGCGACAGCAACGTCGCGCCGTTATATGCGCCCAGGGTGGCCGCGGCGTTGCAACGCGAATTGCCCGGCGTGCAAGCCATCGTTTCCTGCATGGCGGCAGGAGAGTCGGCAAAAACGCTCGACGCATTCGCCGAGTTGATGCGCGAGCTGGCCGATCTCGGCGCCACCCGCGATGCGTGCGTCGTTGCGCTGGGCGGTGGCGTCGTCGGGGATGTCGCCGGTTTCGCCGCGGCCTGCTGGATGCGCGGCATCGACCTGGTGCAGCTGCCGACGTCGTTGCTTGCGATGGTCGATTCGTCCGTTGGCGGCAAGACGGCTGTCGACCTTCCACAGGGGAAGAACCTGGTGGGTGCGTTCCATCCGCCACGCGCGGTTTTTGCCGACATCACAACCTTGCGGACGCTGCCCGAGCGCGAGCTGCGCGCCGGCTTTGCGGAAATCGTCAAATACGGCGCGATCGCCGATGCCGGTTTTTTCCGATGGCTGGAGTCCAATGCCAACGGCCTGATCCGGCGCGACGAAGCGGTGCTCACCGAAGCCATCGCCCGCAGTTGCGCGCACAAGGCGGCGATCGTCGAGCGTGATCCGTTCGAACAGGGCGATCGCGCCCTGCTCAACTTCGGCCACACCTTCGCGCACCCCATCGAGACGCAACAAGGTTCTGACGGCCTCAACCATGGCGAAGCGGTAGCGGTCGGCATGGTTCTCGCGGCGAGGTTGTCGAGCGCCGTTCGACAGGCCCCGGAAGCGGATGGTGATCGCCTTCGTGATCTGCTGGCTTGTTTCGGCTTGCCGGTCACGTTGCCGTCGAGACTTTCGCCGGAGTCATTGCTCCAGCGGATGCAGCTTGACAAAAAGGCAACCGCAACCGGCCTGCGATTCGTGCTCTGGGACCGGATCGGGGTGGCGCGCCTCGTCACCAACGTCAGCGATGCCGCCGTGCTGAAGGTACTGCGGTAACCGCCCATCCAGCCGCAGGCACGAGCCCCGCTACAATGCCCGGCCATGCGCATGCTGCTGCAACAACGCCCCGACGGCCGCGAAGCTCCCCGCTTCGTGCAACTGATGCTGCAACCGGATCTGCTCGGTGGCTGGACGCTGGTGCGCGAAACCGGACAGATCGGCGGCCGTAGCCAGCTCAAGCGCGAGCAGTACCTGGACCAGGCCAGCGCGCAGGCGGCGTTCGAGCACGCGCGCGACGCGCAACTGAAGAAAGGGTTCCAGTTGATGTTTGCCCAGGGCGCCGAGGCGCCGCAGGACAAAGGATCCGTGTAACTTTCGCGGCCGGTTGCAACTGTCCGGCTTCACGCCATCCACTTTTCTGCGAGACGATTTTGTCCATTCCACTCAAGAACGACCGCCTGCTGCGCGCCCTGCGCCGCGAACCCGTCGACTGCACGCCCGTGTGGCTCATGCGCCAGGCTGGCCGCTATCTGCCCGAGTACCGGGCGACGCGCGCGCGCGCCGGAAGTTTCCTGGCGATGGCCAAGACCCCGGAACTGGCCTGCGAGGTGACATTGCAACCGCTGGCGCGCTTTCCGCTGGACGCCGCGATCCTGTTCTCGGACATCCTGACCATCCCCGATGCGATGGGGCTGGGTTTGTATTTCGTCGACGGCGAAGGCCCCAAGTTCGAGCGCCCCGTGCGCAGTGCGGCCGATGTCGACCGGCTTGGCGTTCCGGACATGGAAACCGGGTTGCGCTATGTCATGGATGCCGTTCGCCTCATCCGCCGCGAGCTCGCTGACACCGTGCCGCTGATCGGGTTTTCCGGAAGCCCATGGACGCTCGCCTGCTACATGGTCGAGGGCGGCGGCAGCGACAACTTCGCCCGTATCAAGGCGCTCTTGCTCGATGACCCGGCCACCCTGCACCGGCTGCTGTCGGTCAACACCGATGCCGTCATCGCCTATCTGTCGGCGCAGCGCGCGGCCGGCGCGCAGGTGCTGCAGGTCTTCGACACCTGGGGCGGCGTGCTGTCACCGGCGATGTATCGCGAATTTTCGTTGCGGTACCTCACCCGCATCGCACGCGAACTCGAACGCGGCGACGGTGCCTCGCGCACGCCGCTGATCCTGTTCGGCAAGGGCAACGCCCCGTACCTGGAAGAGCTCGCGGCCAGCGGCTGCGAAGGACTCGGCGTCGACTGGACCGTGACGCTTGAGGAAGCGGCACGACGCACGCATGGGGCCGTTGCACTGCAGGGCAATCTCGATCCGGCAACGTTGTACGCGACCCCCGATGCCATCGGCCGGCAGGTCCGCATCGCACTGGACAGCTTTGCCGCGGGCAACGGCGGATCCCGCGATGGTCATGTATTCAACCTCGGCCACGGCTTGTCACCCGACATGAATCCCGACCATGTCGCCGTGCTGGTCGAAGCGGTGCATTCGCACAGCACGCGCTGACGGCAAACCGGCGCACGCCGCTATAGTCGCCACTGGTTCAACGGCTGGCACCGATGGCGTCCGTCTCCCAAGTGCGGCCCGCGATACCGCGCACGATCTGGGCGCTGGGCTTCGTCAGCCTGTTTACCGACATGGGCTCGGAGATGGTGCACAGCCTGCTGCCGGTGCTGCTGACCGGCCTGGGCGCAAGCGCGCTGACCATTGGCCTGATCGAGGGGTCCGCCGAAGCGCTGGTGCTGGTGACCAAGGTTTTCTCCGGCTATTTGAGCGACGCGACTGGAAAACGCAAACCGCTTGTGCTGCTGGGATACGGACTGGCGACGGCAGTCAAGCCACTCTTCCCGCTGGCCGGAAGCGTCGCGATGGTGACGACGGCGCGGCTGCTGGATCGTTTCGGCAAAGGCATCCGCGGCGCGCCGCGCGATGCCATGGTCAGCGACCTCGCGCCGCCGGACATCCGTGGCGCCTGCTTTGGGCTGCGCCAGTCGATGGATACGATCGGCGCAGTGCTCGGGCCGTTGATAGCGGTCGCGCTGATGTGGGGCCTGGCCAGCGACATGCACGCCGTACTGTGGGTTGCGGTCGTGCCCGGGGTCGTCGCGGTGTTGCTCCTGCTCAGGGTGCCCGAGCCTCCTGATGTCGCCCGCCGCGCGGCCCGCCTTCCGTTGAGCCGCGAGGGCATGTCACGTCTTGGCGTTGCATTCTGGCGACTGACCCTGACCGGCACACTGATCGCACTCGCGCGCTTCAGCGAAGCCTTTCTCGTGTTGCGTGCTTCCGAGCGCCACGTACCGTTGACGTTCATTCCGCTGGTGCTGGTGGTGATGAGCGTCGTCTATACGTTGACGGCATATCCGATCGGTCGGCTGTCCGATCGCCTGTCGCGCACAACCCTGCTTGCCTTGGGCATGCTCGTGCTGGTGGCCGCCGATGTCGCGCTTGCCAGCGCGGGCGGCTATGCGCTGCTGTTCCTCGGCATCGCGCTGTGGGGGCTGCACATGGGCATGACACAGGGCATCCTGGCCACACTCATTGCCGATGTTGCACCGGTTGCCCATCGCGGCACGGCGTTTGGTGTCTTCAACCTGATGTCGGGCGCCGGACTACTGGCCGCAAGCGCGCTGGCAGGCTGGCTGTGGGACCGACACGGGCCACCGGCGACATTCTGGGCGGGTGCGGTGTTGGCGCTGCTGGCGGCGGTGTGGATCTTGCTTTCGCCCCGCTCATTGGCGCCGGCCGACCAGGCGCCGATTCCCTGATCACGCTCAGCCTGCGATGGCGGTTTCCGTCGAAGCATCGGCAACCAGCCTTGCGATTGCCGAGGCCAGCATCTGCCCCGTCACCGGCTTGCGCAGGAAGCCGTCGAATCCAGCGGCAAGCGCGAGTGGTTCCGCTTCGGCATCGGCGCGCGCGGTCACTGCCAGCAGGGGCGCGCTGAATCCCAGCGCGCGCAACTGTCGCGCGAGCGCCAGCCCGTCGAGGCCCGGGAGGTCGAGATCGAGCAAGGCGACGTCGAAGCGTGCATGGCTGGTCTGCGCAAGCGCCGCGAGGCCATGGGCAACGTGGACGACATGGTGGCCCTGCGCACGGAGCAGGCCGGTCAGTACTTCGGCCACGGTGGCATCGTCTTCGACCAGCAACAATGCGAGTGCGCGATGCGCCACCTCACCGGGCGCGACGGCGCTGATGACGCGTTCGCCGTGCATGGACGTCGTCGGCAACGGCAGTTCCACGATGAAGCGCGTGCCTTTGCCTGGCGTGCTGTCGACTTCGATCCTGCCGCCCATGGCCGCAGCGAGTTCCTGGCTGATGGCGAGGCCGAGCCCACTGCCGCCGTAACGAGCCGCCGTCCTCGCGCCTTCGGCCTGCTCGAAGCGGCGGAAAAGACGGGACTTCTGCTCGTCGTTGAGCCCTGGACCGGTGTCGCTGACTTCAAAGCGGATCGTGGTGGCACCGACGGTGCGCACCGTCAACCCGACTGCTCCCTGGGCCGTGAACTTGACTGCGTTGCCCAGCAGGTTCATCAGGATCTGCCGGATGCGGGTGCAGTCGCCCTGCACGAAGGCCGGCACATCGGGCGCGACGTCGTCGTTGAATTGCAGGCCATGTTGTTCGGCCAGCGGTCGCGTCAATTCGATGGCGTCGCTGAGCAGCGTTCGCAGTGCGAACGGCTTGTGCTCGAATTCCAGCTTGCCCGACTCGATGCGCGCTAGGTCGAGTGCGTCGTTCATCAGCCGCAGCAGGTGTTCACCGGCACGACGGATCGATTGCGTGTACCCGCGTTGGCGCGTGTCCAGCGGCGTCGCCAGCAACAATTCGCTCATGCCAAGCACGCCGGTCATCGGAGTGCGCACTTCATGGCCCAGCGTTGCCAGGAATCGTGTCTTGGCCAGCGAGGCCTGCTCGGCAATCGCGCGCTTGTGTTCCGTCAGTTGCAATTCGTGGCGTTGACGCAGCCGTGCGCGATAGGCGTCCGCCAGCGACCACAGCAACAGCGCGAGGACCGCGGCGAAGCCGGCCATGGCCCAGGGCGTGCGCCACCACGGCGGCGCGACGTGCAAGCCAAGCGTATGGACATCGGACCAGACGTTGTCGGCGGTCCTGGCCTTGATCCGCAATGTGTAATCGCCTGGCGGCAACTGCGAAAACGTGCGCTCGCCATCGGCGCCCGTTTCGACCCAATCGGCATCGTAGCTATCCAGCCGAAAGCGATAGCGGTTGGAGCCGGCATTGTCGAAGGACAGCAGCCTGGCGACGATGCGCAGGTCGCGGTCGTCGTGGAACAGATCCGCGCTGCCGGATTGAGGTAGCGCCACCCATCGGTCCGCTCGCCGCACGCTCGCCGACTCGACGACCAGCGTTGGAACACCCGCAGCCGGATGCACGACGGCCGGATCGAACAGCACCAGGCCCTCGGGCGTCGCGGCGACGATGCGGCCGTCCTGGATTCGTGGGACCGGCCTTTCGCCGAACTCCTGGCTGGGCAGGCCGTCGCGCACGCCGTAGCTGCGTGCCGAGCGCGTGCCGGGATCGAAGCGGATCAGACCGCGGACGCTGGTCAGCCAGACGACCCCGGTGCTGTCCACCGTCATCCCGTTGGG
>JAQGOI010000147.1 GCA_028293685.1 Lysobacteraceae bacterium
TCGGCGTGGTCATCGGTACGGGATGGTGACGATGTGCATCGGCACCGGAATGGGCGCTGCTGGAATTTTCGAAGCGGTCTAAGCGCGCCGGCGCACCTTCCTGGCGCGCGGCGGCGCGGCGGGCTTCCTCGATCTTGGCGGCGCGGTCACGATTCGGCACCGGGATGGGCGCTGCTGGGATTTTCGAAGCGCTTGAGACTCGCCAGCGCATCTTCCTGGCGCGCGGCGGCGCGGCTAGATTGTTGAAAGGTG
This sequence comes from Lysobacteraceae bacterium, assembly GCA_028293685.1. Classification (GTDB taxonomy): domain Bacteria; phylum Pseudomonadota; class Gammaproteobacteria; order Xanthomonadales; family Xanthomonadaceae; genus Cognatiluteimonas. The sequence goes on from JAQGOI010000147.1 coordinate 253, forward strand.
TAGGTTTCTGCGGCGCGACACTCGTCGCATGGGAGGGAACCATGGAAATCCACCGCGCTGACCCCGCCTATCGCAACCGCGCGTTGCTGATGCTGGCTTTCACTGCACTGTGCTGCGTTGTCGTGCTGCTTGTCCTGCAGGCTTGGCTGCAGCGCGTCAGCGCTGAGCTGCTGTCGAGCGATCCGGAGACGTTGCGCCACTGGTTGCGCGGTTTGCTTTCCGGCCTCGGGTTGGGGTTGGCGGTCCCGGCGGCACTGTTGGGCATGGGGCTGCGGAGGCTGGGCAATCAGGCCGCACGTGAGCAGCGGTTCCCGCCGCAACAATGGAAAACCCTGCGCGACGTCCGGGTGCTTCGCGGTCCGGCAGCGGCGCGATGGTCAGTACGTACCGTGGCGCTCGGAACGATCGCAATTGCCCTGGCCACGTTTCTGGTGGCATGGGCGCTTTGGGTGTTGTGGCGGTTTGCCTGATCGCCGCCGGTGCGATCAGGTCAGTTCGATCACGCCAAGTTCGCTGAGCGCGTCCTGCATCATCCGCCGGGCGGCGTCGCTGAGGGTCTCGTGATCCAGCGCATAGCGGATCGTCGCTTCCACCAGTCCGATATGCGTGCCGCAATCAAAGCGCGTCCCGAGGAATCGATACGCAAGCACGTCCTGTTCAAGCAGGAGTGCCGAAATGGCATCGGTCAACTGGATTTCGCCGCCTGCCCCGGGCGGCGTGGACTCGAGCAATTCGAAGATGCGCGGCGAAAGAATGTAGCGACCGACCACAGCCAGGGTGCTCGGTGCCTCGGCGGGTTCGGGTTTCTCGACGATGGCGCTGATCCGTCCCTGCCGTTCGCTGAAGTCCTCGGTCGCGACAATGCCGTAACTGCTGGTCTGGGATCGCGGAACATCCTGTGTCGCGATGACGCTGGCCCCTGACGCCTGCGCGACATCGGCCATCTGACTCAACGCGCCGGGGCCGCGGTTCCAGATGAGGTCGTCGGGCAGGATCACCGCGAATGGCTCGTCGCCGATCACCGGTTTGGCGCACAGAACGGCGTGCCCCAGGCCCAGCGCTTCAGCCTGGGTGACGAAGACCGCGCGCACACCGGGTGGTAGCACGCTGCGAACCAGCTCGAGCTGCTCGAGTTTGCCGGCACGCTCGAGTTTCTGTTCGAGCTCGTAGGCCTTGTCGAAGTAGTCGGCAACAGCATGTTTGTAGCGGTTGGTCACGAAGACGAGCGTGTCGCACCCGGCCTCGATCGCCTCGTCGACGGCGTACTGGATCAACGGCTTGTCGATGATCGGCAGCATCTCCTTGGGGACCGTCTTGGTCGCCGGCAGGAAGCGCGTGCCCAGTCCTGCAACGGGAAACACGGCCTTGCGAATGCGTCGGCTATGGCCAGTGGCTGCCGTTGGCGAAGAGGTCATCAAATCTTCCTTGCGTGCCGGGCCGGAAAGGCCACGACGGTAGCCGAAGGCGTCTCGCGCGGCGCGTTGGTCGGAGTGAACTCCGGCACCGACTCACGCAGGATCAACGCCAGTTGCTCGAGATCGTAGCGGCCCACCGCATCACGCAGGCGTGAGGTGGCCGACGCGATTTTTTCCGCCGATACCACGCGCGCCTCGGCCTGGAGGATCTTGGGGTGCGACGTTGGCCGATAGCGCTCGTCGGCATGGAACAGCGTCTCGTGGAGTTTCTCGCCGGCGCGCAGACCGGTATAGACGATGGCGACATCGCGGCCGGGTGTCTTGCCGGCTAGGTGGATCATCTGCTCGGCAAGCAGGCGGATCGACACCGGCTCGCCCATGTCCAGGGTGTAGACCGCATGTTGTGATCCGATCGCCGCCGCCTGCAGGATCAACTGGCAGGCCTCCGGGATGGTCATGAAATAGCGCGTCACGTCCGCGTCGGTCACGGTGACCGGCCCGCCACAACGGATCTGCTCGCGAAACAAGGGAACGACGCTGCCGGCGGAATCGAGCACATTGCCGAAGCGGACGGTCACCGATCGTGTCGCCCGCGGATCGGCCATCGCCTGGCACACCATCTCCGCAAGACGTTTGCTTGCTCCCAGTACATTGGCGGGGTCGACGGCCTTGTCGGTGGAGATCAGTACGAACGTTCCCACTCCGGCATTGTGGCTTTCCCGAGCCACCGTCTCCGTGGCGAGCACATTGTTGCGGATGGCTTCGCGCAACTGCGTTTCGAGCAACGGCACCTGTTTGTAGGCGGCGGCGTGAAACACGGCCTCCGGGCTGGATGACGCCAGCGCGTGGCGAATCACGGCCGGATCGCCGCAATCGCCCAATACCGGCACGCACACGATCTGTGGGAAGTCACGGCGCAACTCCGCTGCAGTTGTCGTCAGCGCCAATTCGTCCATTTCAAGCAATGCGATCTGGCGAGCACCGTGCCGCGCGCACTGACGGCTCAATTCCGAACCGATCGAACCGCCGGCACCGGTGACCAGCACGCTTCGGCCACCAAGCCATCCGCGGATCGCCTTCCAGTCCGGCGTCACGGGTTGGCGGCCAAGGAGATCCTCGATCGCGACCTCCTTCAGCTCACCGGGCAGCGAGCGTCCTTCCAGCAGGTCGTCCAGGCGCGGCACGGTGCGGAACGGAATACCCGTCCGCTCACAGGCCGCGACGATGCGGCGCATCGACGCGGCATCCAGCGAAGGAATGGCGATCACCAGCAGCCGGGCTGCCGTTTCCGGGGCGATGCGCTCGACCTCCTCGATGCGGCCGAGGATCGGAACCCCCTGCAGGTGACTTCCGCGCAGCTTTGCGGCGTCGTCAAGGAAGCCCACTGGCTGGTAGGCACCGGCACGGCGCAGATCGCGAACGAGTGCTTCGCCGGCCTGCCCCGCGCCGAGGATCAACACCCGCAGGACAGCTTTATCGCTGCCGCTTTGCCGATAATCCTTCCACGCCCGATACAGCAGACGCGGCATTCCCAGCAACGCCGTCAGCACGATCGGATACAGGACCAGCACCGTCCGCGGCACCTGGCCCAGGCGGTTGTACAACACCAGCCCGATGACAATGGAAAACAAGCCGACGACGCTGGCCTTGAGGATGTTCAGCAGGTCGGGGACGCTGGCAAACCGCCAGATGCCTCGGTAGAGGCCCACCCGCCACAACACCAGACCCTGGGCGAACAGGACGATCGCCGTCTCCGTCGACCACAACGGCAGTGCCGGTGGCAGCGCCAGGATCGCGTAGCGGAACTGGTGCAGTCCGGTCCAGGCCAGCCAGACCATGCACAGGTCGTGCATGACGACGGCCGTCCTGGGAAATCCGATGGTCACGTCTTTCCAGCCACTCATTCCCTGTCACCTCGTCCGGTCCTTCGATGCGGCCGTCGCAACGCGAGCCAGGCTGACATGCCGCCAAGCGTCGCTATCCCCAGCGACAGCATCATAAACGCAACACTGCGGCTGCTCGTGGCCAGCATCAGCACGATCGCACCGAGAGTCCAGGCCGCATAGGCCAGGGTCACGGGGCTATGCCGCGGCAGACGCCGCACCCAATGCTGGTACGCGTGTTCCGTATGCGGCAGCCACCAACGTTGCCGACCCACCATGCGCCCAAACAGGGTCAGGGAGGCGTCAATCAGGAACGCGGACAAGGGCAGCAGCAGTACCGGTGCCTGTATCGGCTGCCGGAGACACCCCACCCATACCAGTAGGGCCGCGAGGAGGTATCCCAGCGCGCCGCTGCCGACGTCACCCAGGAAAATACGGGCCCTTGGGAAGTTGAATGGGAGAAAACCCAGGCAGGCGGCAGCCAGGGCAAGCGCCAGCCCTCCAACGGCGTAGCTGACGGGCGCCTGGCTCCCAAATGCGATCGCGCCGTAACCAGTCGCCACGAGCAACGCCTGGCTGGCCGCCAGGCCATCGATGCCGTCCATGAAGTTCCAGACATTCGTCAGGATCATCGATGCGGCGAAAGCGGACAGTGCCGCAGGTACGCTGCCGCTCCAGCTCCAGATGCCCCATGCGAGCAACAGTGACGCGAGCGCCTGCACGGCCAGCCTGGTCAATGGCGACTGCGGCTGGTGGTCGTCCATCCAGCCCACGCCCCCTACGAGGAACAAACCGCCAGCAATGGCGCCCAGCAATGTACGGCTGGCGGGTTCGTCCAATGCCAGATACCCGATCGCCAGCAGCATCACCACGACAATCGCGATGCCGCCGCCGCGGGGGGTAGCCAATACATGGCTGCGTCGATCGCCGGGTTCGTCGAGCAGGCGCCGGTGCATGGCGTAGCGCCTGGCCAGCCACGTACCTGCGAAAGCGAGGAGGAACAACGCGGCGATCCAGCTCGCCAGCCAGCCAGCGCTGCCCTCAGGCACGCCTAGACCACGGCATAGTTCAGCAGCGGCTTGATGGTGCCCCATTCCTTGCAGCTGGGGCATTGCCAGTGGTGGCTGCGCGCGCCGAAACCGCATCGGCTACAGCGGTAGCTCGGGTTGCGCACGAGCAACTGATCGGTGATGTGCTTGAGATCCTGCAACGTCGCGTTGGAATCGCCATCCTCGGCTAGCGACAGGTCGATCAGCGCCGCCTCTCCGCGAACCGACGGACGATCCTTGAGTTGCTGTGCCAGATAGTTGCGCGCCGCCGGAACGCCCTCCTCCGCTTCGACCAGCCGCGTCAGCGCCAGCACTGGTGAAATCCCCCGGTAGTGCTCGCTCATTTCACTCAGGAACGTGCGCGCGCCCGGGCCGTCGCCAACGCGCTCATAGCTCGACAGCAGCTGTGGAAGGATTTCTGGAAGGTAGTCCGGGTCATGGCGTGCAGCACGTTCGAAGGCCCGGATCGCGGCGGCGTCATTGCCCGATTCGATTTCGATCCGACCCTCCAGCATTCCCGCTCGCACCGACGTCGAATCCGCCGCATAGGCGCGCGCGATCGACTCGCGGGCGCCGTCGATATCGCCCGATGAACGCTGGCGTTCGGCGAGTTCGCATTCGAACTGACCGATCAGCTTGCCCATCGGCTCACCGGTGGCGGCCTCAAAGCGCGTCGCGTTTTCGATGGCCTTGGGCCAGTCCCGTTCGGCCTGGTAGATACCGATCAGATGCCTGAGCGCCTGCGGGGCGCGCTGGTCGATCTTGGCAAGGTCCGAAAAGACGGTCTCGGCCCGATCCAGCAATCCCGATCGCATGTAATCCTCGCCCAACGCGAGCAATGCCTGGACCTTCTGCGCATCGTTGAGGTCCGGGCGCTGGACCAGCGCCTGATGCAGGCGGATGGCCCGGTCGACTTCGCCGCGCCGACGGAACAGGTGTCCGAGAGCGACCTGCGTCTCGAAGGTTTCCTTGTCCAGTTCGGCGATGTGCAGGAACAACTCGATCGCTTTGTCCGGTTGCTCGTTGAGCAGGTAGTTGAGGCCCCGGAAATAGGTCGTCGACAGTTTGCTGACCTGGCTGTCGCTATGGCGCTCGCCGCCGCGACGCCCGATCACCCAGCCGCTGAGCGCAGCCAGTGGCAACAACAGGAAGAACCACAGCCACTGATCGAGGTCCGTCACGCTCAGCGTTGCCTTGGCTCGAGCGGTTCGGCATCGCGCGCAGCCCGATCCGCAGCGCGCAGGCGACGGCTCATCGGCAAAACCATGCCGGCGCTGACAACAACCCCGCCAACAACAATCCCCATGAGCAATGCCAGAAGCAGGCTCACACACAGCGACCCGCGAAGCGTGACTACGCCCAGGTCAATCGCAATGGGTTGTGCGTTGAGTGCGCCAACGGCAATGCCGACGGCTAGAAATGCGAATGCAATCAACAGGCGGATCAGGCGCATGTTCGGCTCCGGACGCGATTGCTAGCTTAGCCGACACGCCCTGGATTGTTCAGCCCGCGAACGCCTAGCCGAATGGATCAGTCTTCCACAGGCAACGGGATGGCCGTGCTGACGCGTTCGCGCAGTTCCTTTCCCGGCTTGAAATGTGGAACGTGCTTGCCCGGAAGCGCGACGGAATCGCCCGTCTTTGGATTGCGACCAGTGCGTGGTGGCCGGAAATGCAGCGAAAAACTACCGAATCCACGGATCTCGATGCGCTCACCCTGGGCCAGGGCGCCGCCCATCAACTCGAGCAGGCATTTGACCGCGAGATCGACATCCTCGGACTTCAGGTGCCCCTGGCGCTGGCTCAGGATCTCGATCAGTTCGGACTTCGTCATGCGTTCGGGATCCGTGCGTGCGCAACAAACGGCCCGGCGTGTTGCCGGGCCGTCGTATGCCGAGTGCCTACTCGGCCTTGCTGTTGAGCTGCTCGCGCAGCAGCGCACCAAGCTTGGTGGTGCCGCTGGACGCGTCCGCTGCCGAGCGGTTGTAGTCGCTGACCGCTTCCTGGGTCTCGGCTTCGTCCTTCGCCTTGATCGAGAGCTGCATCGTGCGGCCCTTGCGATCCATGCCGATGAAGCGCGCTTCGACCGTGTCGCCAACCTTCAGGTGCTCGGTGGCGTCGTCCACGCGCTCGGTCGAGATATCGCGTGCGGCGAGATAGCCCTCGACGCCCTCGCCCAGGTCGATCGTCGCGCCCTTTGCGTCCACTTCCTTGACAGTGCCCTTGACCATCGAACCCTTGGTGTTGGTCGCCACGTACTGGCCGAACGGGTCCTGTTCCATCTGCTTGACGCCCAGGCTGATGCGTTCGCGCTCCGGATCGACCGCCAGCACGACGGCTTCCAGCGTGTCGCCCTTCTTGTAGTTGCGTGCGACGTCTTCGCCGGTCGAATTCCAGCTGATGTCCGACAGGTGGATCAGGCCGTCGATACCGCCGTCCAGACCGATGAAGATGCCGAAGTCGGTGATCGACTTGATCTGGCCCGACACCTTGTCGCCCTTCTTGTGGATCGCGGCAAAGGTTTCCCAGGGATTGCTGGTGACCTGCTTGATGCCCAGCGAAATGCGGCGACGCTCCTCATCGACGTCCAGCACCATGACCTGCAGCTCGTCACCGACCTGCACGACCTTGGACGGGTTGACGTTCTTGTTGGTCCAGTCCATTTCGGACACGTGCACGAGGCCTTCAACGCCCGGCTCGATCTCGACGAACGCGCCGTAATCGGTGACGTTGGACACCTTGCCGAACACGCGGGTGTTGGACGGATAGCGACGTGCGATGTTGTCCCACGGATCCTCGCCCAGCTGCTTGAGGCCGAGGCTGACGCGGTTGCGCTCCTTGTCGTACTTGAGCACGCGCACGTCGAGCTCTGCGCCCACTTCCACGACTTCGGACGGATGGCGCACGCGCTTCCAGGCCATGTCGGTGATGTGGAGCAGGCCGTCGATGCCGCCGAGGTCGACGAACGCGCCGTAATCGGTGAGGTTCTTGACCACACCCTTGAGCACTGCGCCTTCGACGAGCTTCTCGAGCAGCTGCTCGCGCTCTTCGGAATGCTCGCTCTCGACCACCGCGCGCCGCGAGACCACCACGTTGTTGCGCTTGCGATCGAGTTTGATGAGCTTGAACTCGAGTTCCTTGCCTTCCAGGTACACCGGATCGCGCACCGGACGCACGTCGACCAGCGAGCCGGGCAGGAATGCGCGGACGTCCTTGATGTCGACGGTGAAGCCGCCCTTGACCTTGCCGCTGATGCGGCCAACGATCGTCTCGTTCTTCTCGAGCGCTTCTTCGAGCTCGTCCCACACCATCGAGCGCTTCGCCTTCTCGCGCGACAGCACGGTTTCGCCAAAGCCATTCTCGAGGCTGTCCAGCGCGACTTTCACGATGTCGCCGACAGCAACGTCGATTTCACCGGCGTCATTGCGGAACTGTTCGATAGGCACGATGCCTTCGGACTTCAGCCCGGCATTGATCACCACGACGTCGGTACGGACCTCGACGATCGTGCCGGTGACGATGGAACCAGGCTTGAGCTTGGCAAGATGGGACTGACTCTGCTCGAACAGTTCGGCAAAGGATTCGGTCATAACAGCATTCATGGAATATCTCGGGTGGATACACAGGCCGGCGCGTCAGGGACGGTCGACCCACCGTTGGTTGGCGTGCGCTCCTGCGGAATCGCATTCACGGCGGCGCCATGTGTGGTTGCGGATGATCCGCTGCGGGATTGCAGGCGGTTGTTTCTGCTGCCGGGAACTAATCCACGCGTGCGGACACCAATGCCAGTACGCGCTGGACGACCTCCTCGATGCCTAGACCGGTGGTATCGATGCAGACGGCGTCTTCGGCCGCGCGCAACGGTGCCACCGCGCGATTGGCATCGCGGGCGTCGCGGGCGAGAATCTCCCGCAGCAGACCGTCCAATGTAAAGGAAACTCCTTTACCCTTCAACTGGTTATAGCGTCTTTCCGCTCTTTCGGCGGCGCTGGCGGTGAGGAAGACCTTGGGCGAAGCGTCCGGAAAAATCACCGTGCCCATGTCGCGGCCGTCCGCCACCAGGCCGGGCGCCTGGCGGAAGGCACGCTGACGATCGGTCAATGCAGCCCGCACGTCGGGGATGGCAGCGATCGCCGAAGCCGCGGCCCCTGCGGTTTCCGTGCGCAGCACGTCGGTTGCGTCCATCCCGTTGACGACGACCCGAGGCTCGGCATTGTCCTTCTCGACGAACTCGACCCGCGTGCCGAAGGTGCACCGGACCAGGGCCGATGCATCGGATAGATCGATTCCGGCCCATCCCGCGGCCAAGCCGATCGCGCGATACAAGGCACCCGAATCCAGGTAATGCCATCCCAGCGCCTGGGCGACCAGACGGCTGACCGTGCCCTTCCCCGAGCCCGACGGACCATCGATGGTAAGCACCGGAACGGTTGCATTGCTCGTGTTGGTCGGCATGAAGGCTCCTGGGCGACCGGCGATTGTAGCCGCTACCGCCGCAAGCACTTGAAAGCTTTGGGAAAAGCCCGCTAGAATGCGCGGCTGATTCGTTTCACCCCCTTTTCTCTGCTCCATTGCCGAGGTTTTGCCATGAAGGTCCTGTCCTCCCTGAAGTCGGCGAAGACCCGTCACCGCGACTGCAAGGTGGTTCGTCGCCGTGGCAAGGTATTCGTGATCTGCAAGTCCAACCCGCGTTTCA
>JAQGOI010000174.1 GCA_028293685.1 Lysobacteraceae bacterium
GCCAGCCAGGCTCTGCAACTGCGTGTTGATGCATTCAATGTCTTTGGCTGGGATAACTATGGCTGTTACGAAGGCTTTGCTGGCAGCACCAACTTTGGAAATCCGAGTTGCACGGTTGGCGTGACGAGGAGTTATCAGGTCGGACTGCGGTATAGCTTCTGACGACACGCGTTGTTCGCAGCCGGCCGTCCACTGGATGTCCGGCTGCTGCGTAGTACTCGAACCGGAGTAACTGTGTCGATACAAAGCCTGCGGTACGCAATGATTTCCGCGTTGGCCGCAGCCGTTTGCCTTACGGCGGCCTGCTTCCACCAACCAACATCCGAGGCTAACGCTTCACAAGGCACCTTGGTTTCAGCGCGATCGGATGCGCGCGCGCTGCCGCCACTCGTCGACGACCTCGAGCACCGTACGTTCGACTATTTCTGGGAGCTCGGAAATCCGGCCAACGGGCTTGTGCCCGATCGCTGGCCGACACCGTCCTTCTCGAGCATCGCTGCGGTCGGCTTCGGACTGACGGCATACGGCGTCGGCGTCGAGCGCGGCTGGATCAGCCGCGACCAGGCGGTCGACCGCACGCTGGCCACGCTGCGGTTCTTCGCCAATGCGCGGCAGGGCGAAGAAGTATCCGGCACGAGCGGCTACAAGGGCTTTTTCTACCACTTCCTGGAAATGGACAGTGGCGCGCGCAGCGGGACCAACGAGGTTTCGACCGTCGACACGGCGCTGCTGCTCGCTGGCGTGCTGTTCGCGCAGACGTATTACGACCGCGGCAATCCGAAGGAAGCGGAAATCCGCGCCCTTGCCGAGACGATCTACTCGCGTGTCCAGTGGCCATGGGCGCAGGAACGCAAGCCGTGGATCGCCATGGGCTGGACGCCGGAACACGGCATGCACGCTTACGACTGGAAGGGATACAACGAAGCGATCCTGGTCTACATCGAGGCGCTCGGTTCGACGACGCATCCTGTCGACAAGGACGCGTATGCGGCCTGGACCTCGACATATGACCAGACATGGGGGACGTTCAATGGACAGGAGCACCTGAGCTTTCCGCCGCTGTTCGGCCACCAATACTCTGAAGTCTGGCTGGACCTGCGTGGAATCCAGGACGACTACATGCGCAGGCATGGCATCGATTACTTCGAGAACAGCCGGCGCGCCGTGCTGTCCCAGCGTGCGTACGCCATCGAGAATCCATCCAACTGGGAGGGCTACGGGCGCGATATCTGGGGATTGACCGCAAGCGACGGGCCGATCGATGCAACACTCTCGTTCAAAGGTGCCTCGCGGTTGTTCCGCACCTATTCGGCACGCGGTGCGGGCATCGAATACGTGATCGACGACGGCACCATTGCGCCGACGGCCGCAGCGGGTTCGATCGCATTTGCACCTGAAATCGTCATTCCGGCGATAACGGCTCTGCACGACCGCTACGGCGCAGACCTATACGGGAAGTACGGCTTCCTCGATGCCTTCAATCCAAGCTTCAGGTACAACGATGCCAAGCTGCATCATGGACGGCTGGTGCCCGGTGTCGGCTGGTTCGACACCGATTATCTGGGCATCGACCAAGGGCCGATCGTGCTGATGATCGAGAACTACCGCAGTGGCTTCGTATGGAGCGTCATGCGTCGAAACCCGCACATTCGCCGGGGCCTGCAACGCGCAGGCTTTACCGGTGGCTGGCTGGCGACCGAAGCGCCTCCGCGTGAGCGCGGCGACGTCCTTGAACCGGTGTTGCACTAGCGCCGCCCATGCGCCTGCGATGGCTACCCTGGTTGTTTGCTGTTGCATTTGCTGTGACTGCCTGCAACGGCCAGCAGGACAAGAGAACCGTCGTTCGATTCTGGGCGATGGGCTATGAGGGCGAGGTCGTTGCAAAGTTGCTGCCGGCTTTTGAACGCGAAAACCCCGGTGTGCGCGTCGAGCTGCAACAGCTGCCATGGACCGCCGCGCACGAGAAGCTGCTGACCGCCTTCGCCGGCGACTCGCTCCCGGATGTCTGCAGCCTTGGCAACACCTGGGTGCCCGAGTTCGCCGCGATCGGCGCACTGGAGCCGCTCGATGCGCGGATCGCCAGGTCGCCTTTGCTCGACGTCAACGATTATTTCCCCGGTGTGTGGCAGACGAGCGTGGTCGGCAGCACCGTATATGGGTTGCCGTGGTACAGCGAAACGCGGGTTCCGTATTACCGGCGTGATCTGCTCGCAAAAGCCGGGATATCACAGCCACCGCGTGACTGGGCCCAATGGCGAACCGCGATGGCGGCCGTCAAGCGCATGGTCGGTCCTCGACGCTTCGCGATCCTGCTGCCGTTGAACGAATTCGAGCCATTGCTGAACCTGGCGATCCAGCAACCCGAGCCATTGCTGCGTGATGGCGGGCGGTATGGAAACTTCCGCAGTGCCGGTTATCGGAGGGCATTGACCTTCTACAAGCAGATGTTCGACCAGCGCTGGGCTCCGCCGGTGTCGGATGTGCAGATCTCCAACGTGTGGGATGAGTTCGGGAACGGTTTGTACACGTTCTACATTTCCGGCCCCTGGAACATCGCGGAGTTCCAGAAGCGTCTGCCTCCGTCGCAACAGGCCGACTGGATGACGATGCCGCTGCCGGGGCCGGATGGACCCGGGGCATCGGTGGCGGGCGGCACGACGCTGGTGCTGTTCAAGCAGTCGCCGCACAAGGATGCGGCATGGAAGCTGGTCGAATATCTTTCTCGCCCATCCGTGCAGGTCGCATTCCACGCGCTGACGGGCGACCTGCCACCACGACGCTCACCGTGGTCGACGCCCACCCTGGCGAACGATCGCTACGCTCGCGCGTTCCGCGAGCAGCTGGAGCGTGCGAAACCGGCGCCGCGAGTTCCGGAGTGGGAACGGATCACCGACGAGATGAAACTGGTGGCCGAGCAGATGGTCAACGGTCGGCTGACGGTCGACCAGGCTGCCGTCGAAATGGACCGCCGCGTCGACGTGATCCTCGAAAAACGGCGCTGGATGCTCGACCACGGCCAGGCGACGGTGGCGCAATGAAAGCCGGAATCGCCGGCTGGCTGTTCGTTGCACCTGCGCTCACCGTCATCGCGGTGTTCTTCGCGCTGCCGGTCTTGTCCGCCCTGGCCCTGAGCGTGACCGACTTCGACATTTATGCACTGGCCGACAGCCGCAACCTGCGGTTCGTTGGATTGGACAACTACATCGGTCTGCTGGTGAATCCGCTGTTCTGGCGTGCGCTCGGCAACACTCTGTATTTCGTGGTGGTGGGGGTCCCGTTATCGATCATGCTTTCGCTTGGGTCGGCGCTGCTGCTCAACTCGAAACTGGGCTGGTTCAAGCCCTTCTTCCGGACCGCGTATTTCGCGCCTGTCGTCACGACCGTGGTCGCTGTCGCCGTGATCTGGCGTTATCTGTTCCACACCACCTATGGGCTGGTGAACTGGATCCTGTCGATCATCGGCATCCATCCGGTCGACTGGCTCGGCGATCCGCGCTGGGCGATGCCGACGATCATCCTGTTCGCCGTCTGGAAGAACTTCGGCTACAACATGATCATCTTCCTTGCGGGTTTGCAGGCCATTCCAGAAGACCTCTACGAAGCCGCGCGCATCGACGGCGCGTCGCGCCGGCACCAGTTCCAGCACGTGACGTTGCCGATGCTCGGGCCGACGCTGGTGCTGGTCGGCATCCTGACACTGGCCGGGTATTTCCAGCTGTTTGCCGAGCCCTACGTCATGACGCAGGGCGGCCCGCTGCAAAGCACCGTCAGCGTCCTGTACCTGATGTACGAGCAGGGGTTCAAGTGGTGGAACCTGGGCAACGCATCGGCGGTCGCGTTCCTGTTGTTCGTGTTGATGAGCATCGTCACCAGTGGTTTGCTCTGGCTCGCCCGCAGACGGGACGTGCAGTGAACGAGCGCCTTGCCAAGTCCGTCATCAACGGCCTGCTGGTCGGACTGGGTGCGCTGAGCCTGGCTCCGCTGCTGTGGATGCTGTCGGTGTCGATGATGCAACCCGGGGAGGCGAGTCACTTCCCGCCGCCGTTGTGGCCAGCAGCGGCGACCCTGGACAACTACCGCGAGCTGTTCCTGCGCGGCGGCATGGGCCGTTATCTCCTCAACAGTCTCGTCATTGCAACGGCGACGACATTCCTGTCGCTGCTGTTGAATACGCTGGCCGGATACGCGTTCGCCAAGCTGCAATTCGCCGGTCGCGAACAGGTGTTTCGTGGATTGCTGGCGGCGGTGGTCATTCCCGCGCAGGTTGCGATGATGCCGCTGTTCCTCCTGCTCAAGCAGCTGCATCTGGTGAATACGTATGCCGCGGCGGTCGTGCCCGGCATGGCCGGCATTTTCGGCATTTTCCTGGTTCGGCAATACGCCAGGTCGATTCCGGACGAACTCCTGGAAGCGGCGCGCATCGACGGGGCTGGAGAGTTCCGCATTTTCTTCCAGATCGTATTGCCCGCGCTGAAGCCCATTCTCGTGACACTGGCGATCTTCAGTTTCCTCGGCGCGTGGAACGATTTCATGTGGCCGCTGATCGTGCTTACCGACGATCACCTGCACACCCTGCCGGTCGCCCTCGCGTCGCTGTCGCGTGAACACGTCCAGGACAACGAATTGATGATGGCCGGGTCCGTGGTGACGGTGCTGCCTGTCCTGGTGCTGTTCCTGGCGCTGCAGCGGTATTACCTGCAGGGCCTGATGGCCGGTAGCGTCAAGGGATGAGCGTGCGTTGCGCTGCTGTCCTGCTTGCGTCGATGGCGTGCGCCGGATTGCGTGCCGGCGAGGCACGTCTGCTCGACGACTTCGAACGGATCGACCAGTGGAAAACGGTCGCCTCGGACAGCG